>JBEKWZ010000622.1:0-3451 GCA_049512555.1 Candidatus Sulfotelmatobacter sp.
CATCCCGGCGTTTCAGATTGAAGACTACATGCCTCCTCAGAATGAGATGAAGTACCGCGTGGACTTCCGCTACGAGCGCAGCTTCGAAAAAGATCCCGACAGGTTCTGGAAGGAGGAAGCGAAACGCAGATACCACGGCATCGACTTGTTCATCGACAAGCGCAAAGCCATGGAACAGGCGGTGGCGCAGACTGTCTCTCCTGGGGATACGCCGGAACAGAAGCTGCAGAAAATTTACGCGCGCTGCCAGAAGATCCGCAACACCAGCTATGAACACGAGAAAACCCGGCAAGAGGCCGATCGCGAAAAGGTCAAGAGCATTGAGAACGTGGAAGACATCTGGAAACGCGGCTATGGCGCCAATCTGGGCATCAACTGGCTCTTCCTGGCGCTGGCCCGCGCCGCGGGATTCGATGCGGGCCCGGTTTTTATTTCCACCCGCGATACCCACTTCTTCCAGCCCAAGCTCATGAATGCAGACGATCTCAATATCGGCATTGTCATAGTGAAGCTGAATGGCAAGGAAGTGTATTTCGACCCCGGCGTTGCCTTCGCTCCCTATTCTGTTCTGCCCTGGGAAGAAACGGACGCGTCTGGCATGCTTATCGACAAGGAGGGTGGCACATGGATCACCACCACGGCCCTGGATCCCACGACCTCCGGCATTCAGCGCGATGCTGAACTTCAGTTAGACGATGAGGGATCGCTCGAAGGAAGAGTCACCGTCACGTACAGCGGCATCCCCGCCCTTGGACACCGCCTCGACCAAAACGAGGCAGATGCCGCAGAGCGCAAGAAATCCTTGGAAGATGAACTCAAAGAGTACGTGCCTGTGCCGATCGAAGCCGAACTCACCAACCAACCTGATTGGAGCACTTCGTCCAATACGCTAGTGGCGGAGTTCCATGTGAAGGTGCCCGGTTGGGGCTCAACCGCGGGGCGCCGCAAACTCCTTCCGGCGGAGTTGTTCGGAGGGGATGAGAAGCACGTCTTCGAGAGCGCTAACCGGGTGCATCCGCTCTACTTTCACTACCCGTTCACCGACGTCGACAACGTAACCATCGCCCTGCCACCGGGCTGGCAGGCCTCGAATTTGCCGGGGCCGCAACAGGCCGACGTGAAGTTGTGCGTCTACGGTCTGACAGCAGAAAACAAGGACGGCGCCCTCCACATCAGCCGACACCTCATGATGAATGTTGCATACCTGGAAGCGAAGTACTACCCGACCTTGCGCAATTTCTACCAGGCCGTAAGAAGCGGCGATGAGCAGCAGATCGTACTCTCGTCCGTTGCTAGTGTGCACTAGCGGCGTTCGAGGGTCCTACGTAGCTCACTCGCCAAATCGAGTTTGAGCCGTCGTCGCTTACCAGCAGCGAACCGTCGGGCGCAACCGTGATTCCGACCGGACGTCCCCACACATGACCGTCGGGTAGCACGAAGCCGGTCAGAAAATCCTGATACTCGCCGGTGGCGTGACCAGTCTGATGCAACGGAACGCGAATTACTTCATAGCCCACGCGGACCGACTTGTTCCACGAGCCGTGTTCCGAAGCAAACAGTTCGCCGCTGTATTCCGCCGGAAATTGCTTGCCGTCGTAGAAAGTGAATTCCAGAGATGCGTTGTGCGGCTGCAGCAACACATCGGGAACGAGCACTTTCTCTTTCAGTTCAGGATGCTTGCCCTTTTGCCGCGGATCCTGATTTTGCCCGATATACCACCAGGGCCAGCCGTAGAATCCGCCCTCTTGCACATGGGTGATGTAGTCCGGCACGAGGTTGTCGCCGAGCGCGTCGCGCTCGTTCACTGAGCACCACAGTTCGCCGGTCTTCGGATTCACCCGAATGCCGCCGCCGGCATTGCGAATGCCGTAGGCATAAATCTGCAACTGGCAATTGGCCGCGTCGCACCACAAAATGTCGGCGCGATTTTTCTCGCCGGGATGCGTATCGGTATCGTCGTCATTCGAGGCCGAGCCCACCGCCACGAACATTTTCTTGCCGTCCAGCGAGAAGTCGACCGCACGCGTCCAGTGTCCACCGCCTGCTGGCAGGTCGGCAATATGTTGCGATGCGCCGCTGGCCTGCAAGTCTCCGTTGTGGTAGGGGAAGCGAATCACTTCGTTGGTGTCGCCGATGTAAATCCATTGCGGGTCGGGGCCGGGAGGATAGAACGCAATCCCATACGGCTGTTTCAAACCGCTCGCGAACACCTGCGTCTGCTCGGGCTTGCCGTCGGGGGTCATTCCGCGGAACACCTTGATGCGCCCCGGATCGCTCTCGGCCAGGAAAATATCGCCGTTGGGAGCGGTTCGCAGCAAACGCGGATTATCGAGCCCTGAGGCGAAGAGTTCGACCTTGAATCCGGCCGGCGCCACTGGCCAGGCGTTCTGCGGGCGTGCCACCACCTCCGCCCCGTTGTTCGACGATGAAGTCGCGTAGGGCTGGGGAAGATCTTTGGGCGTGATCTTGCGAATCGTACCCGGAGCCTCATAGCGGAAGTCGGTGAAAGGAGCGTTCGGAGATGCGTCTTTGATTTCGCCGGTATCGACCTCAGCCGCCGCAGCCGTGCTCACGCTCGCCTTGCCCGATGCCATGGCTTCGACGTAGGTCACGACCTGCCATCGTTTGTCTTCGGGCAGCGCCGCCCACGACGGCATTCCATTATCCTTGTCTCCCTTGGTCACGAACCAGAAGATTTCGCCGGAAGCAACGCCCTTGAGCTTGCCGTCTACCAGGGATGGAACGTTGCCCGTGCCCTGACCGGTTTTGCCATGGCAAGCCAGGCAGTTGCGCGCGTATACGGTTTTGCCCGCGTCGACCGCAGCCTGCTGACCCGCAAACGGATTCTTCTGGGCTTTGGTCGAGGCTGGTGCGTCGTGAAATGACTTGTTGTCGGCTTGCAGAGTCGCAACGAAAAGGAGAGACAGGAGAACGGCCGGGACAATTCTGATGGCACCTGAGCGCATAAGCTTCCTCACGAGTAAATTTCCCACATAGATTAGACGCTTCGGCCAAAAGATGCGAATCTTCGAGTTTGCGGTCTGGCGGACTACGGATTTCTTATCCCTCTTAATTGTTCCGCAGCGCCACCATGGGGTCGATGTGCGAAGCTCGTCGAGCGGGAAGATATCCAGCCAAGAGCGCGACCAGGGCCAGCATGAGAACGACCGCGGCGAACGTCGCCGGGTCGGTGGGAGTGGTATCGAAAAGCAGTGCGGTGATCGCCCTGGCCACCAGCAGCGAGGCAATGAATCCGGCGGCAATTCCAATCAGAGTCAGGCGGAGCGTGCTGGCGATGACGCGCAGTTGCACGTGACCTGTGGTCGCGCCCAGAGCCATGCGGATGCCGATCTCCTGAGTGCGCTGTGTCACCGAGTACGAGATGACGCCGTAGATGCCGAGAGCAGCAAGCAACAGGCCCAGAGTCGCGAACGCGGCGACGAGCAGGATG
>JBEKWZ010000623.1:0-3449 GCA_049512555.1 Candidatus Sulfotelmatobacter sp.
GAAGACGCAAAGATCGACGAAGCCAAAGCTGCCCAAGCGAAGTTCGGCGACGCAGAGATCGCTGAAGAGAAGATCGCAGAGCCGGTTGTAGCCGAAGCCAAATCTGATCCGAAGGTCGAAGCAAGGCCGGCCATCGAACTCGCGCAGGAATTCGCGACGCCAGCGCCTCCATTTGCCGAGCAGAAGTCCGAAGAAAAAATCGACGCGAAAATCGCGGCTGAGATCGAAGCCAAGGTCGAAGCGAAGATCGAAGCAGAGAAGATCGAAGAAGAGAAGATCAGCGAAGCGGGCAGCCTCGCCTCTCCCACCTCCTACGATCTGATGGCCGCCATCACCGCCCTGGAGCCGGATCCAGTCCCAGTTCCATCGCCCGGCGCAGGTTCAGGCAATGGATCGTGGTTGCACGACACCGCCGGCTCGCATGCCGATGAGCCCGTAACCATGGCGCTCGCAGCGGCAGTGGCCGCGGGCTCCGGCGCGGTAGCTTCGCGGTGGACTGCGGTTGCGGTGGCAGTCGCCCCAGAGGAATCTGAGCTTTCACTCGAACTTGAAATGCAGAAGGCGCACGCGGCCTTGGCCGCCGCCGAAGCCGTTCATGCTTCCGTAGTCGCGCCGATTCATGAGTCGCAGTCACCGGCACCCCAGTCTCAGGAAACTCAGCCCGTATCGGCCCCGTCCGCGCCAGCATTGGAAAGTTCCGCTCCTGCCGAAGCAGCGCCAGCAGAAACCGCGGCGCCGGAGCCAGTGGTCCCGGTTCCCGCAATTCCGGCTGCAAGTTCTGAACCAGAAGCAATCCGGGCATTGAGTGCCGTGAGCGAGGCTCCGGCCACGAATGATGCCGTCAAGGTCGATGCCGCGGCGAATGCTGCCCCAACCAGCGCAATCGTTTCGAACGCTGCTGCCGAAGCCATCACCGAGGCTGTCAGAGAACTGGAAGCTAAAGCCGCCGCCTACGCCGAGCAGATCAGGCCGCCAGCGTCGCTGCCCGAACCTGCTCCCGTAGACGACTTCAAAGTGGCGTTCCCGCTCAATGCGGATGCGCCCGTTGCAGCGAGCGTGGAAGCCCGCATGGACGAGAGTCCTGCCGCGGAGAATGCCCAGGCTGCTCTGGAAGTTCCGGCGGTCGAGTCGGCCAAGGCAGGAGCGCCACAAACCGCGCACCAGGAACTGACGCAACCCGAGATCGAAGCACCGAAGGTCGAAGAAAAGTTCGCGGAGAAAAACGAACAGAAGAACGAAGACGCGAAATTCGAAGCTCCAGTCGTCGTCCCCGATGCCACGAAGGAAGGCGCACCGGCGACCGCCGCGGCGACCGAGACCGCTCCAGCGTTCGTCAACGAAATTTCCGCAGAGTCAGTCTCTGCCCAGCAAGTTTCTTCCAACGCGATTGCGTCACCGGCGGTTTCTTCAGAAGCAGTTTCGAAAGACACGATTTCACAACACATGGCAGCGGCGCTTGACGAACTGGCTGCAGGAGGCATGTTTGATATGGCGAAAAAAGAATCTGAAATAGCGGCAACCACTGCCGCGGCGTGGGCCAGTTGGCGGCGCATTCGCGAAACCGGAGACGGCAAGACCGCAGACTCTGCTCAGAAAGACGGCTCCGTCGCTCCTCAAGATGAAGCGGCCATGGCGGTTGCCGCCGGCGCCGAAAAGGCTCCCGAGGGCGCGCATGGGGCTGAGTCGGACGACATTGCCGGTATCGTCGACAGCGTTCTCGCCGATTTGCGCCCCAAGATCGTCGAAGAGATCTCGCGCAAGATGGGCAAAAAGAAATAACCAGCTCGCGGAAACTCTACAAGAATAACCTCACTTCCTCGCCGCATTACTCAAAGCGATAACGCAGAGCCTCACCTACAGCCTTATATCCGATTCGCCGGTAAATGGAATTCGATGTAGGGTTGCCCAAGTCGGTGTAGAGAATGCACCTGTGCCCACGGTCGCGAAGATGTTTCGACAGCGCATGCACGCAGGCTTCCGCGTAGCCGTGGTTGCGCTTCTCGGGTGGGGTATAGACACCAGACAAGCGAACTACGCCTTGCGCGGCTTCACGGCCAACAGCCATAGAAGTTGTCTCTCCGTTTTGATCCCACAGCCAGATTTGTCCGGCAGCCATCGCCCGGTCTACGCGAAGTTCGGTATCGTTGGCAGACTCGCCAATTTCAATCTGAAACGCACGGGTCCACTGAATCATCAGACTGCGATCGCTCGGACCCGCCTGACGTAAATGACCCTCGGTGCTGGGAACTTCTCCCAGTTCCAGGAGTTCGTAGAGACGCGTTCCCTGAAACGGCGTGGCTCCCGACTTACATCGTTCACTCCATTGCCCGGCGAAGCTGGCTGCGGTTGCTGCGTCCCCATTGACGCCGGGTAGAGTCACTCCGGCGTCAGCAATCGCATCCACGATTGCCATCACCGCCGGCGTTCCCATCGGTGTCAGGGTAGCTGGAAATTCCAGAGGTGACTGAATGACTACGCCGACGGCTTCCTCTCCCTGCAATGCGATCCAATACCGCCCCGGATCGCCCTGAGCCGCGCGGGCGTGCAGAATCGAAAGAATCAGATTGTGCAGCACTGGTTCCGACGAAAGGAACTGGTCAGCCTTTCTTAAGACAAATGCCGGATCTTCGCTAAACAGCACCTTGAGTTCCATGCCTGAAATCTTATCGGATCGGAGCATCGCCAGAAAATGCTTCAACCGCGGGGCGCAAATTGGGAGCGAGCCACGGCCTCGTCCATCAAGACGCCGCCAGCGAGAGTGAAACAACGCATCAGACGGCTGGGATCGAGCCCGAAATCCATCCCGCCTTATCGAGCATTTCGAGGGCGACATCGGTCAACGTGCGATTCTCGTTGACGACCGCAAAGTCCTCGAGTCGCGCACGATCCAGGATCGCACTCAATTCCGGAACCCGCGCCACCAATTCCCGCTGCGATATCCCTGAATCCCGTATCTCTACGCGGCGCTTCATCGCTTCGAGGCTCGCGGTGAGCCGGCAGACATTCGCGTGAGCAGCTGGAATCATGTCGCGAAGCAATTTGAGTTGAGCATCGTCTTCGATGGCGCGTGCCACCATAAATCGCTGCACTCCCAGCGCGGCATAGTTCCTGCCGATCGACCGCAGGTTCTCGTACATCACGGCGTCACCGGAAGGTGAGCCACGCCCAGTGCATCCAGGTCAATCGCCGCATGCACAATCCTGCGCCGAGCCAGAATGTCCGACGCTTCGCCCATCACCGCAGATTTGCCGGCTCCCATCGTGCCGGTAATGATCAGTAACGATTCCGTAAGTCCTCCAAGTACCATTGACTTCCCTTTGTAACGACCGTGAATTCAAGCGCTTAACGAATGACCTGTTCTTGATCTGCGGTGCATTGCGAACCCCGCCCGCCCGGACTACAACCGGAACTGCAATTCATCTCATCGAACTGTTGAGGCGCTTTATGAA
>JBEKWZ010000624.1:0-3442 GCA_049512555.1 Candidatus Sulfotelmatobacter sp.
CATGTGATGTATGACGAGTTTAAGGAGCGGCGGTTTGCTTCGCCTCCGCTGCTGAAGCGGATGGTGATGGCGGGGTGGTACGGGCGGAAGTCGGGGCGCGGGTTTTATGATTATGCGGACCCGGAGAAGCCGAAGGCGCAGAAGTTGTAGTTGCGATTTTCAATGACAGAGTGACGGAGGTCGCATGCTCAGGGATCGCTTGCTGGTTAGCGCGCTGCTTTTCATCAGCCCGCTGTGCTTCGCCCAAGATCCTCCACCGTGGCCCTGCGCTGACCAGGTTACCAGTGGTGTTGAACCTGTTCGCGTCAGTGCAGGCGTGTCCGCGGCGATGGCAGAGAAAAAGGTCTTGCCTGATACGTCCGATTTAAAGGGTACAAAAGCAAACTCGACGGTTGTCGTTCGCATTCTGATTGATAAGAGCGGAGTTGTAAGGTGTGCTGAAGGTGTGCAGGGCGATCCGGGCCTGTTTCAGCGAAGTCAAGATGCAGCCATGCAATGGCACTTCAAACCATACCTGTTGTACGGGCGTCCACTCAATGTTGCGACGTCGCGGGAATTCGTGTTCAAGAAAAACAAAGTGACTGCGCATTAAAGACATTAGGATTATTTATGAACTTTGAAAACATACTTCTTGAAAAGAAAAACGCGATTGCCTACGTCACCGTCAACCGGCCCAAGGTGCTCAACGCGCTCAACATGGCGACCATGGAGGAGTTGCGGGCGGCGTTTCATGACATCAAGAACGACAGGACGATTCGCGTTGTGATCTTTACTGGTGCGGGCGAGAAGGCATTTATTGCCGGGGCCGACATCAGCGAACTGGCCAAGCAGGACGCTGTGACCGGCAAGGAGTACACGCATCGCGGGCAGAGTGTGCTTAATTTGATCGAAAATCTCGGCAAGCCGGTGATTGCCTGCATCAATGGATTCGCGCTCGGCGGCGGGTGCGAGATTGCGATGGCTTGCACCATGCGGCTCGCCAGCGACAACGCGAAGCTGGGGCAGCCGGAGGTGAAGCTGGGGATTATCCCGGGCTATGGCGGGTCGCAGCGGCTGCCGCGGCTGGTGGGAAAAGGGATCGCGATGCAGCATGTGCTCACGGGCGAGATGATCACGGCGCAGGAGGCGCATCGCATTGGGCTGGTGAATGAAGTCACGGCGCCGGCTGAATTGATTCCGCGGGCGGAGGCGATTGCGGCGAAGATTATTGCGAACGCTCCACTGGCCGTGCAGTACGCGATGGAAGCGGTGAATAAAGGCATGGAGATGACATTAAGCGAAGGGCTCTATCTGGAAGCCGTGCTCTTCGGCGTGTGCTGCGCTACGGAAGATAAGAAGGAAGGCACCACAGCTTTTCTGGAGAAGCGGGCGGCGCAGTTCAAGGGCAAGTAGTTCCGGTTGTTACAGGACTTCCATAGAGTTGTCATCCTGAGCGAAGCGAAGGATCTATGCAGCTTGTTTGCGGCGCAAGCGCTGCTAGCGAGTTGCACAGGTCCTTCGGCGGCAAAAAGCGCCGCCTCAGGATGACAACAGCTAAAAGAACAATCTGTAAGAGAGGCAGCGCACCACGGAGAAGAAAATCAAATTAAAAGTCGAGGCGCCTCCTGAGCCTGCGGTTCGTGCGCTCGAGGGCGATCTTGATGCTTCCGGCAAGCGCTTTGCGATTGTGGTGGCGCGTTTTAACGCATTCATCACGGAGCGGCTGCTGCTGAGTGCTTGCGATGGACTGCTGCGCACGGGCGCGAAGAAGAGCCACATCGCGGTGGTGCGCGTGCCAGGGGCGTTTGAGATTCCCGCGGCGGCTCGAACCATGGCCGAGACTAAGAAATACGATGCCATTATTTGTCTCGGATGTCTGCTGCGTGGGGATACGGCGCATTATGACGTGATCGTCAACGAGGTCACGCGCGGGATTGGGCAATCCGCGCAGGAGACGGGTGTGCCGCATGCGTTTGGAGTGCTGACTTGCGAAACGCTGGAGCAGGCGATCGACCGGGCGGGGCTGAAGATGGGGAACAAGGGATTTGAGGCGGCGCTGGCGGCGGTCGAGATGGCTTCGTTGAACCGAGCTCTCAGCTCTCAGCTGTCAGCTCTCGGCGGAAAGCAGGTTCCTCACCCGCGCGTTGCGCGTGTTCGGAATGACAAGAAGAAATCAAACAAGAAGAATACACGCCGTCGTTGAGCGTCGCTCAAGTAAACTAGCCTCTGGACTCTCTTCCCTCAAAATATGGGCACTCGCCGCAAATCCCGGGAACTGGCGCTGCAGATGTTGTTTCAGTCGGACATGGGCAAGCAGGATGCCGAGCAGGTGCGGCGGACGTTCTGGGCTGAACATGGCACGGCGAGCGCGGAGGTGCGCGGCTTTGCCGACGATCTGTTTCGCGTGGCCACCGACCGCAACGCGGAAATCGACGGCCTGATCGAACGTCACGCTGAGCACTGGCGCATGGAACGCATGGCGGCGGTGGATCGCAACCTGCTGCGCGCGGCCGTGGCTGAGTTGATGGCTTACCCGGAGACCCCGCGGGCGGTGGTAATCAACGAAGCGCTGGAGATTGCACGGAAATTTTCCAGTCCAGAGTCGGTGCATTTCGTGAATGGAGTACTGGACAGCGTGGGGAAGGAACTGGAGAAGCCGGCGTAGGAGCAGTTGCCGGTAATCAGTGTTCAGTATTCAGTTCGCAGTCCCAGTTCCTCTAGCGGACAATTCTTCTTCTCGATCAACCAAAAACTTTCAGCAGCAGTCGTTCGCAATTCTTGCGCTGGCTGCCTAACCTCTTGCCGGTAAAACTGAGAACTGTTTTACGGCCTGACGGCCAGCAGGCTCAAGGCGCAGGGGCCCTGCGCGGGCGTGGCGGTGCAGAAAGGGTTCAGGTAGTTGGGCAGGCTGGGGAAGCTGAGTTGCAACTGGTCGCTGCCGCCAAGAGAGGTGGTGACGATATGCAGCAGGCCATCGCTGCCCCCGACCACGATGGTGCCGGTATCGGCCGACATTTGGGCGCTGATGGGAGTGGCATTTCCGGCAAGTTCGATGCCGCTGGTCACGGCACCGGCGCCGAAATCGTAGATCAGGATACTGGCGGTGCCGGCGGCCGCGATGTAGATTTGCGAGGCGTCGGCGGACACGAAGAAATTCACCGGCTGCAGCGTGCCCTGGCCCATTTCGATGCGCTGCGCCGGGTGCAAGGGATCGTTGCTGACGAAGGTCAGCGTCTGAGGGCAGATCGTTCCCTGATTAGGGGCCGATGCCACGCCGGTGACGATGTCGAACCCGGTCGCGTCCAGCACCAGCACGTGGATTCCGTCGGGAATCTGGAATCCGTAAGAGTCGGTGCCCTCGATGTGCACGCCCGGCAATACCTGCATGAGAAGAGGATTGTGGGGCAGCGTCAAGAACGCGGGAACGGGAGGGCCTGGGCTGGTCGGGCTGGCCGAGATTTGG
>JBEKWZ010000625.1:0-3439 GCA_049512555.1 Candidatus Sulfotelmatobacter sp.
GATCAAGTGCGGCTGCTGGCGATCGATCATCCGGCGGACACTGACGTTTATCCCAACGAATATTTCGCGTCGAATCCGCCGTATCCGCCATTCAAAGTTGTCGTGAGCCGCGACGCGCGTCCGCCGACCGGGGCGTGGGATGAGCACGGTCACGATGTTCTACCGAAGTTGCTGGCGCACCGTTATTTCGGCGATTTCGCTCTGACGCAGTTTCAGGGATTCGCTCAACCGCACAGTCTCACTCTCGATCTTGGTGAAGATTACCGCGGCGGGCCGCTGTGGCTGCTGTTGCATGGCGAGATCGAATATTTTTCGGCAAACAGCATGTACGCCGCGTCGCAAGCCGGAGTCCAAGCGATTTCGCCCTACGTCGAAGCGTTGATTGGAGACGAACGCGCGAAGGGGAAGTGGAAGCGCGTGATCAATGACATGGGATTTCCAGCCGGCGGCCCGCGGACCATGACCGCCGATCTCAGCGGCAAGCTGCCGCCGGGCACGCGGAAGATTCGCATCGTGACCAATCTGCAGGTTTATTGGGACAGCATTCTGATCGACAGCTCGAAACAAGTAGCGCCGCCGTACCGGCGGCTGTCCAGCGGGCATCCTGCCCGCCGCGCCGGCGAGAATGCTGAAACTGACGAGATCGATGGCGCTTATCGCGGCGAGGGCGAGACGCCCTCGAGACAGCCGGCGAGACGCCGGCGCTACGATTATCGGCTGACGCCGGTTCCCCTGATGCGGGCCGACCTCGAGTTCCACGGATATCCATTCAAGATTGAGGGCACGCCTCCGGGCAACGTGCAATACGTTTATGAGAAGGTGAGCGCGACCGGGCCGTACACGCGGCCGTTGGGCACGTACACGCGATACGGCGACGTGTTGCCGCTGCTGACCGCAACTGATGACAAGCTGGCCGTCTTCGGATCGGGCGATGAAGTGCGGCTCGACTTTGATCCATCGCATCTGCCATCGCTTCCCAAGGGCTGGGTGCGCGATTACTTCTTTGCCGCCAACGGCTACGAAAAAGATATGGATTTTTATGCCGCGGAAGGCAACTACGTTGCGCCGCTGCCTTTCCTCAGCATGGGCGAGTATCCGTATTCACCGAAGAAGGCGTTCCCGCTCGACGATGAGCACGTGAATTATCTGCTGGAGTACAACACGCGGCACATGTCGGGCAACGAGCAGCGCGGATACTGGTTCGACTACGGCGAGAGGTAGCAATCACGAACGATAAGAGAGTCAAACCAACAACGATCGAGGGGGCCGCTTACGGAAACGTTTTAATATTGACATTTTGACCCCTGCATAATTCAATAGCCGGACTCATGGAAAATACTTCCGCGTCTTCCTCCGCCGCACCCCGGCTCCGCCGCACACTCACTCTTTGGGACCTCATCCTTTACGGCATCATCGTGATTCAGCCCACGGCGCCAATGCCGGCGTATGGAGTTTTCAGCAACGCCGGACAGGGCCACGTGGTTACTTCGATTCTGATCGCCATGATCGCCATGGTCTTCACGGCCATGAGTTATGGACGCATGGCGCGCGTGTATCCGAGCGCGGGTTCGGCTTACACCTACGTGGGACGCGAACTGCATCCGTCGCTCGGCTACGTCACCGGCTGGAGCATGACAATGGATTACATTCTCAATCCGTTGATCTGCACCATCTGGTGCTCCAAGGCGATGGCTGATCTGATGAGCGGAACCCGCTATCAGATTCCGTATCCCGGCCTGCTGTGGCCGATCATTTTTGCTGGATTGTTTACGGCGTTGAACCTGCGCGGAGTGCAGACTTCGGCGCGCATCAACAAAACTCTCTGCGCCATCATGGGCGCAGTGATCCTTGCGTTTTTCTGGTACACGATCCGTTATATTTTCCATCTGCCGCAGTATCCCGAAGCGTATTTTTTGCGGCCGTTCTACAATCCTCAGACTTTCACCATCAACCGTGTGTTTCACGGGACGTCGGTGGCCGTGCTTACCTACATTGGATTTGATGGCATTTCGACGCTGTCGGAAGAGGTGGAAAATCCCAAGCGCAACATTTTTCTGGCCACTGTGCTGGTCTGCGTGATTACCGGATTCCTGGCATCGGCGGAAGTTTACGGAGCGCAATTGCTGAGCCTCCAGCATTTCGGGAGGGACTTCGGTGTCTTCTCGGAATTTGGCGATGAAAACGTTTTCAGCCACGTCGCAGGGATTGCGGGCGGCGTGCTCATGACCAAGGCCATCAGCGTGACGCTGCTCATCGCGACCGTCGGTTCTGGCATGGGCTCGCAACTGGGCGCGGCCCGGCTGCTCTACGGGATGGGGCGCAGCGACGCCATTCCGAAGAAGTTCTTTGGCGCGATTCATCCCAAGACTCGAATTCCAGCTAATAACGTTCTTTTTGTGGGAGTGATCGCGCTGATTGGGGCTTTCCTCATCAATTATGACAATGGAGCCGAACTGTTGAACTTCGGTGCGCTCATCGCATTCATGGGCGTCAATCTGGCCGCACTGACTCACTACTACATCCGCGGCGCCGACCGGACCTTGTGGCAACTGATTCCGCCGGTGCTGGGCTTCTTTATTTGCTTATTCATTTGGATTCACCTGTCGAACCTCGCCCTGATTGTCGGTTCCATCTGGATGGTCACAGGAATCGCGTATGGGGCATGGAAGACGCGGGGCTTTCAGGAAAGTCTCGTGAATTTTGATCTGCCGCCCGAAGAATGAAATGCGGCGCGGCATTTGGCGATCGGGTGTTTGGGTGACTTGAAGGTATACGACTCTTGCTGATCCGCCTCTTCTGGAGGATGCAATGTTAGGTTCGATCGATATCGTTGCGTTTGTGCCGACCACCGATGCCGCTAAAGCGAGAGCGTTCTACGAGGGTGTGTTGGGGCTCAGCTTCGTCAAAGATGACGGCTTTGCGATGGTGCTGAATGCGAACGGAATCATGATCCGGGTCGCGAAGGTGGGGAAAGATTTTGTTCCCGCGAAGTTCACGATTCTCGGCTGGCAGGTTTCCGACATCGAAAACGTAGTGCGGGGCCTGCAGGCGAAAGACGTCCACTTCGAGATCTTTGGATTCTTCAAGCAAGATGAACTGGAAATCTGGACCGCGCCGACCGGAGACAAAGTGGCGTGGTTCAAGGATCCCGACGGAAATATCTTATCGGTCTCGCAGCACGTCTAGGGGATTGTGTAATTTGGTAATCGGGCAATTGAGTAATTGAAGAACCCCGCAGCCCATGGGTTCAATTTCCCAATTGCCCAATTTCTCAATTGCTAAGTCATCGTCACTCCACGTTCCAGCCGCTGACTTCGACGGATGGCTTGGCCACGCCTAACTCGCTGGCGCGGTACGTTGCAGTCACTTCTCGCTTCTCTCCTGGCATCAGGGAAATGTAGTTGTCTCCCCAGACCACGGGAAGAATCTCTTCTCCCTT
>JBEKWZ010000626.1:0-3436 GCA_049512555.1 Candidatus Sulfotelmatobacter sp.
GGCGGCGTCGTTATTTTCTGATTTCTCGGCGGGTGGAGGAGGAATCGTGATGTCGACTTCCTTCACTGCCCCGAGCGTAGACAGCGGTTTATCGAAGTCTTTCGTGTTGCCGACGACCAGCACTGCAAGCTGATCTTTGTGGAGATACTTGGCGGCGACGCGGTTGACGTCGGCGGCGGTGACTTTCTTGATTTCCGCCTGGTATTTGTCGAGCCAGTCGGGAGGATATCCGTAGTACTCGTAGGTGATGCGTTCGCTGAGAATCTTGTCGGGCGAGTCGAGGCGGAAGATGAACGCGTTGAGGATGGAGTCTTTGGCGTGCTGGATTTCATCGTCGGTGATGGGGTGTTTGGCAAGGTCGTCGATATCTTCATCGGCGGCCTGAATCGCTTCAATGGTCGTGCCACTCTTGGTGCCGATTGAAACCTGCAGGATGCCGGGATGGCCGAAGTTGCTGCCAATCGATCCGCTCACGCCGTAGGCCAGCCCGCGCTTGGTGCGAATGTCGTTGAACAGGCGCGAAGAAAAACCGCCACCGAAGGTTTCATTGAACACGTTGATCGCATAGTAGTCGGGATTGTCGCGCGTGGTTCCGAGCCCGACCATGTGAATGGAGCTCTGGTTCACGTCATCTTTTGGGACAAGGTAGTAGCCGGGCTTGGCAGGCGCATAGTGCACATCATTTTTCGGAAGCGCTGGACCTTTCGGCCAGGCGTCGAAGGCCTTGCGCAGGCGCGCTTCCATGGCGGCGGAATCGAAGTCGCCGCTGATACCGAGAATCATGTTGTTAGGGTGGACGTAGCGACCATGCCAGTCGATCAGATCCTGACGCGTGATGGCGGCGACGGTGGAGTACTCGGGCACGCGGGCGTAGGGATTGTCAGGACCGTAGGCCAGTTTGACGGATTCGCGCTGTGCGATTTCTCCGACCTCGTCGTTGCGGCGGGAAATGCCGTCGCCTTCTTCCTTCTGTGCTATGTCGATTTTGTCGGCGCGGAATTCTGGATTCTCGAGCACGTCGACGAAAGCTTTGAATACATCGTCGAGATCAGCCTTCAGGCAGGAGAAGCTGATGGTGGTCGAGTCGGGGCCTCCGCCGGTTTCGACCTTAGCGGCGCGGACTTCGAGGAAGTCGTCGAGTTGGTCGCCGGTCTGGGACTTGGTGCCTCCGGTGCGCCAGACTTCGCTGTAAATATCAACCAGTCCGGTCTTGCTGGCAGGCTCGTTCACCGAGCCGCCGCGGATGCGAACCGAGCCGTCGATCAGGGGCAGTTCATGATCCTCTTGCAGGAAGATCACCATGCCGTTCTTAAGTTCGATGCGCTTGGGTTGCTGCGGCTTGAACGCGGGCAGCGGAGGGATCGGAATCTGTTGCCAGCTTGTCGCTTGCGCCGCGGCTTGCGGAATCGTGGTGAACACTGCGGCGGCAAACATCAACAGGAGCATGAGGGAGAGCGAGGTAGTCCGCTTCACTGTGCACCTCCCTGAGTGGCGAAGCCATTGGAAGGCTGATCGTCGGAGGGCGATTCGTTCCGGAACGACTCGCCCGGCGAGGATCCACCGGAGGAAGATTCGCCTCCGCCGGGAGCGCTGCCTCCACTGGAGTTTTCGATGATGCCGACGGTGCGGTTGGTGTCGACGAAGACTTCGTTGGCCACGCGGCGAATGTCGGCCTTGGTGACCTGGTCGATGCGGTCGACCGATTTGAATAATTCACGCCAGTCGCCGTAACGGGTCTGGTAGGTGGCGAGCTGCGAGGCCAGGCCCTCGTTGTCGTCGAGGCCGCGAATCAGGTTGGCTTTGGCGCGGGTTTTGATCATCTTCAGTTCGTCGTCAGAGATGTCTTCCTTTTTCACACGATCAACCTCCGCGTGGATGGCATCGGCCACTTCCTGCGGCGTGTGCCCGGGAAGCGGCACGGCAAAGAACACGAACAGGTGCGGATACTTGATGCCGGGGTATCCGGTGACTCCTTCGGCGCCGGAGGCGATCTTTTTGTCGCGAACCAGGGCGCGGTAAAGTCGCGAAGTGCGGCCTTCCGACATGAGGTCGCTGATCGCGTCGAACACGGCGTCGTCTTTGCTGCGGTAGTCGGGGCGATGGTAGCCCTCGATGTAAAGCGGCTGGGAGGGGTCTTTGAGCGTGACTTTGCGTTCGGAATTCTGCGGCGGCTCGGTCGTGGTGGTTTCGTCGGGGTGCGGGCGCGTGGGCAGGCGGCCGAAATATTTTTCGAGGAGCGGCATGGCCTGGGCAGCCTTTATGTCACCGGCGACAGCGACCACCATATTCGAAGGGACGTAGTACTTGTCGAAGAATTTCTGGGCGTCGGTGGCGGAGAAGGTGTTGAGGTCGGAGATCCAGCCGATGCCGGGCCGGTGATACGGATGGGCGGCGAACGCTTCTTCGGTGAACTGCTCGAACAGGCGGCCGAACGGGCTGCTATCGGTGCGCATGCGGCGCTCTTCGATGACCACGTTGCGTTCCTTATAAAACTCGCGCAGCACGGGATGCAGGAACCGCTCAGACTCGAGATAGGCCCAGAGTTCGAGACGGTTCTCGGGAAATGAATAGTGATACTCGGTCAGGTCGTTGGCGGTGGAGGCGTTCATGTCTTCGCCGCCGTTTTGTTCGACCAGTTTGCCGAAGGCGTTGCTGACGACGAATTTGTCGGCTACCGCGATCGCGTCTTTCCAGGCTTGTTCGAGCTGTTTCAGCTTGGCATCATCCCGGCCGACGGCCTTGTCGCGCTCGGCGATGTAGGCGGCGTAGGCGACTTCAACTTTTTCGAGCGCGGGCTTTTCGGCGGCGTAGTCGGTGGTGCCGATTGTGTCGGTGCCCTTGAAGGCCATGTGCTCGAACATGTGCGCGAGTCCGGTGGCCCGCATGGGATCCTGGGCGGATCCGGCGTCGACCAGAGTGAAGAAGGAGAACACGGGAGCTTCCGGACGTTCGCAGATGATGAGCGTGAGGCCGTTGGGAAGTGTCTTGACAGTGATGCGCTTTTCGAAGGACGTGACGTCCTGGGCCAGTGCGAGGGACGAAAGAAAAAGGACAAGAGCGGTAGTTTTCAGAGTACGGTGTTTCATCGGACCTCCGGGAAATCCCCGCTTCTCGCAAAAGCGCGAGAAATAGGGCACCCATGAATTGGACGGGCCAGCAGGGCAGAAGTTTGAAAGTACGTGGGGGGAAGGGCGATTGTCAAACGAGAGCGGGCCCGGTCAGCGGCAAAGTTGATTTTGCGGGACATGGGCTTTCAGGCACAATGGCAGGCGGAGCGCGCATGACAGACTCGGCCGTTGACATTCAGGGCAGGCATCTCAAGCTGTCGAACTTGGAGAAGGTGCTGTATCCCGCCACGGGTTTCACCAAGAAGGATGTGATCGACTACTACGCCCGGATCGCGCCGGCGATGATTCCGCACTTGGCGGGGCGGGCG
>JBEKWZ010000627.1:0-3432 GCA_049512555.1 Candidatus Sulfotelmatobacter sp.
GCATCTTCCCCAATTTCGCCAAATCGCCCAGCGACGGCACTGACTCCGGTGCCGTCAATTTTCGTTCCGGCATCTGAGCGCCTCCTTTGTAGGCTTCAACCAACATCTCAATCGCGAGATCCGTATTCGCGCGAATATAAATTGTCGCCGCCAGCGTGCCATTGCGCACCCACGCTTGTCCGGTCTTCGGCATCCCGTCGCAGCCCGTGACCGGAATCTTCATCCACCGCGCCCGCTCACTCTCCGGGATTTCGCTGAACGCTTTTCTCGCGCCCACCGCCATGCTGTCGTCCTGCGCACCCACCAGGTCCACATGGCTTTCCTGCGACGTGCGCAGGCGCAGCCACGAACTCACCGTCTTATACGAACTCTCTTCCGTCCAGTTCGCCCGCATCGTCTTCACTTGAATGTTGGCCGGCTTGGTTTTCAGCATCCCCGCCGTTCGTTCTTTCGCAGCGGAGCTGTTCGCCGGTCCTTCAATGTACAGAATCGATCCGCCATGCGGCAGCAGCGCCCCGAATTGCTGTCCCTGGATCTTCCCGACTTCTTCATGATCGGAACTGATGGCAAACACCGGAACCTTAAAAACCCGCCGCAACTCCAGGATGTAATCGACTTCATGATTCAGCACAACCCAGCCGATTCCCGCCGCCGCCGCCGCCCGCGCCACTTGCGGAAATGCGGTTCCACCCGCCGGTTCGAAAATGATTGCGCTGGGGCGCGAATCCGCGGGAGTCTGCACGTACTGCAGAAGTTGCTGGCTCTGCGCCAGGGCGTCATTGTTGGCGTGGATGATTTTCACATCGACGCCCATCCGCCGCGCAGCCTTCTCCGCTACCGCAGCCTGCTCTTGTTGATAGTCGTTATCGTCGTTGGTAAGGGAGACCAGGAAGCTAAGTCGTTTCATTGAATGAGAGCCTATATCCGCATCATAAGACCCGCATCCGGCTCACAAAAGTGACCACAGTAACCATGCGAACGGACCAAGACTGGAAACGCTTAAAAAGGAAATGGAGGGAAGACAGAGTGAAGACGATCGAAGAAAGTTTTGCACTTATAAGCGTCAGGCGCCGGCCGCGGCACCTTTAGCGGCTTCGCCCAGAAAAGATTTCAGATTCGTGTCCAGACTCTCCCGGCTGGAGTCAGACAATTCGACAAAGCGGAAAGGCTGCATCCATCCTTGCGTGGCCCACATAGGGAACAGCATCTGCGCCTTGTCGCGAATGGTCGCGCCGCGCAGGTGAAAGATCAATTCTACTTCCAGCTTCTCGTCGAGCGGCTTTTCCAGATGAATCACTCCACCCGAGATCGAAAGCTGATGAAACGCCGCTCTCACCAGCCGCTTGTTCGGCAACCGCACCAGCACCAGCACCGAGCCCCGCAGTTTCACGCGAAACGGCCGATCGTTCAGTTTATTTTCATTGCCTGACACAATCGGCGCCGTCGAATTGACCTGTTCAGACATATCCTTACTCAGAGTATGGCAGTGCGTAGAAAATTGACGAGTTACGAAAGAACAAGACCGACTCGTTTTGCCCCCATGATTGCGACAGATATGCGACGCAGCTTGCTGCGTCTTGCCGGAGCCGGCATCGCTGCTGGGGTGCAACGATGGATAAAGCTTGGCCCAGTACCGGCGGTGGGATCGTCCTACTTGCGCCGGGGATGCGCTTGGTCGCCTTCCGCAGCCAGATTGTACGGCCAGGATTTCTTGTTCACCGTCACCGTCGGAGCGCTCGCCGCAGCCGCTTTCGCGGAGCCGGTCACGGACCCGGTCACAGGCGCAGTCGCAGGCGCAGTCACAGGCGCTGTCACAGGATAGTTCAGCGCCGCAAGATTCCAATCGTCCGGAGGATTCGTAATCCCCCAGACATTTCCATGCGTATAAAGCGAAGCCCCAATCAGAAACTGTTTGCCGTCGTTGCCCAGCGGCGTACAGTTCACTACCCGCGCGGTCACGCTGCCTCCACCCGGCAGATTGCTCAGCAGGATCGGCGTTTCCGGCAGCATCGCCTGCGAAGTCTGAAACCCGCATCCCTGCGCACTCACAATCAGCGCCATACACTTGTCGGCAAACGGCCGCATCCGGTCAAGACTAGTCACGCTGACCGGAATCTGCACCCGGATCCGCGTGCTGCGTCGCGTCGCATTCTGTGTAAGAACTTCCATCTCAGAGTCCGCCTGCAATCCGAACTTTCACACCGGGGCAAGCGCCCGCACGATGTATTGGACGTTCCTTATTGTGACAGACCTGCATCCCAGTTCCACGATGACCGAGGTAACTCGAAAAGTCGCACTGCCGAATGCAACCCGGCACATTAGAGTCTGGCGGACCGGAGTCTGGTCGATTAAAGTCTGGTCGATCAAAGCTTTTGCCGATTACGCCCTGGCCGATTACAACCTGGCATTCAGCCGCGCCCGCCGGATCCCCGCGCGCAGTCCTGTCGTCACAGCCCTTTCGTAGCCACATCGGTTCATCGCTTCCATCGTAGCGGCCGCAATCCCGCCCGGAGTGGCCGCTTCGTGCAGTAACTCCGCAAGCGACAGCCCGCTCTCCCTCCAATACCGGATCGCCTCCGCAAATGCATGCGCCCCCGCCGCGAGCGCCGTCTTCCTATCCAGTCCCGCAGCCTCGGCCGCCGCGCCCAGCGTGGCCAGCGCGTGATACCCGTGGCTCGGCGAGTACGCCGCGCTAAAGGCGTCAAAACGTGTCTCCGGAATCTCCAGCACCGGCCCGACGAGCTCGAAGAACTCGCGCACCTGCCCGCGATCCGCCAGCGACAGGCCGCGATCATAAGTTACCGCCGTCAAACCATGTCCAATGCGGCACACCGGACTCGGCATCGCCCGCGCCCACCGCACGCCCCCACCAGTCCCAAATCCAAGCCCCGCCCGCAATTTCTTCAGCGGAATCCCCGCCGCCAGGCTGACGCACAGCTTCGGCGTCCGAACTCCGCACGCCGCAATCTCTTCCAGCAACTCTGCCACCGATCCCGGCCGCACCGCGACAATCAGCATCTCCGCCCGCAGCGCCTCAGCTCGAAGCAGCGCCGACTTCAAATCCCGCGCCGCCTCCACCCCAAACTCCCTCCGCAGCGCCCGCACCTTCCCCGGATTCCGATCATGCACCACCATCGGACGCCGATCCCCCGCCAGCCGCAATCCCGCAATCAGCGCAGCCGTAATCCGTCCCCCGCCCAGAAACACCACAGCTTTCATATAACCTCAGCGCCTAAAGGCGCAGTCGAGTGAACTCCGTTACGGTGCGGCTGAAAGCCGCACCCTTTCAAAACCCTCCCCGCGTGTCCATGCTGAGCGCAGCCAGGAGGACGGCAAAGCCGTCCTTCCGCGCAGTCGAAGCATCCCTGCCTCCCGTACAACGCTGGAAGACCGGACGCCCGTATGCCCCTCGACCAGCGTCCCTCCGCACCA
>JBEKWZ010000628.1:0-3430 GCA_049512555.1 Candidatus Sulfotelmatobacter sp.
GTTCTCGGTGGACGGTACAAACTACAGCAGTCCGCAGAACTTCACCTGGACGATCGGGTCAGTGCACACCATAGCCACCACCGCCGCACAGACTCCGAGCGCCGGCGTGCAGGATACTTTCACGAGTTGGTCGGATGCTGGGGCCCTGAGCCATTCTGTGACGGCTTCGGCTAGCACAACCAGTTACACGGCCAACTTCAACACCGCATACTTACTGACTACGGCGGCCAGTCCTGTCATCGGCGGCACGGTCACACCGGTATCCGGTACGTACTACGCAGCGAACACGGTTGTTACTTTGATCGCCAAGCCGAAGTCGGGTTACGCTTTTTCCGACTGGAGTGGCAATGTGGCGAATGCCCTCACCGCGACGACTACTGTGACGATGAGCGCGGCACAGTCGGTTTCGGCGAACTTCGTGCAACCGGCGACGACCACAACGGTTGTGGTTTCAAGCTTGAATCCGTCAAAGTTCGGCCAGTCAGTCACCTTCACGGCGACTGTGAGCTCCTCTTCAGGAACTCCGACCGGAAAGGTCACATTCGACAACGGAACCAAGGCGCTGGGAACTGCGACCCTCAGCGGCGGTGTGGCTTCCATTACAACATCCACTCTTCCGGCAGGGACGTTGACCATCACGGCGAGTTATGGCGGCGACCCGGCGCATCTGAAAAGCGAGTCCTCTGCCCTGACGCAAGTGGTGGAACCCGGGACGACTACCGTCCTTAGTTCCTCCGCAAACCCGTCGGCGTTCGGACAATCCGTCACACTCACGGCTACTATTTCGCACGGCACAATCATCCCTACCGGCACTGTGGAATTTAAGGCGGGGGCTACCATCCTCGCCACGGTCACGGTCAGCAGTTCCGGCACGGCGCCGTACGTCTCCTCAGCCTTCACTGTCGGGACGCACGCGATCATCGCCGTATACAGTGGCGATTCAAACTATACCGGCAGCACTTCGGCGGCGTTTTCACAAGTGGTGGAGAAGGCCGCTAGTAACACCTTGTTAGCATCGTCGGTAAATCCATCTGTTTTCGGCCAGTCGGTTACCCTCACTGCGACGGTGTCTGCGGTAGGTCCGGGGACGGGAACTCCGACGGGTACGGTGCAGTTCTATGACGGAACAACGTTGCTGGGCTCGCACGGACTCACCAGTGGAGTTGCGGCTTTCGCTACCACAAAACTCGCAATCGGAACTGACAGCATCACTGCGGTGTATGTGGCCAGCGCCGATTACCTCACCAGCACTTCGAGCGCGCTATCCCAGGCGGTGGACAAGGCGAATACTAAAGTCACCCTGGCTGCATCGCCGAATCCATCTACTTCTGGCGCGACGGTTACGTTCACTGCAACCGTGGCGGCCGTAGCGCCGGGAGTCGGAACGCCAACCGGAACGGTCACCTTCATGGATGGCACCACGGAACTGGGTACTGGAACGCTTAACAGCAGCAAGAAGGCGACGTTCGCAACGGCGTCGCTGGCGGAGGGAACCCACTCGATCACCGCAGTGTACAGCGGCGATTCGAACTTCAACGGCGGCACATCAGCAGCGCTGTCGCAGAAGGTGAACCCTTGAGCAATCCGTCCCACGCTTCGGGGGAGGCGTGGGACGGAAAACTCCCGGCTGCACCGGTTCCTCGTCGCTCAAAGTAAAGTGCGGCGCCCAGAGGCACGGCGTCGCGAACGTCGCAGGGGACTTGTGCAGCCAAAACTTGTCCTCGTCGAGCTTTGCGCGCTCGGCGATGACCTTCAGGCCGTAGAGGAAGTCGAGCTTCGACTTGCAGCCGGGTGGGAAACGCTTAGGCTGCAAGCCTTGTCTGATTCGTGGCAACCGAGAAAATATGCCACGTGGACTCAGCGTGGGTATCATCAGACTGCAAGTGCAAGAAAACAAGAATACTGGCGGAGAGGGAGGGATTCGAACCCTCGGTACAGGTGTTAGCCCGTACAACGGTTTAGCAATTGTCTTCGCCGACACGCTGCCGAGCAATCTCAATCACTTACATTCGCGCTCACGCACCAAAACTCACCTAATGTGACCTCATTCGTCAGTTTCAGGACACTATTCGGGACAGTAAAATCTTCGGCCCAGGTCAAACTGCCATTCTTGGGCGGGCACCGAGTAATGGTCCGATGTTGATGGCGCGATGTAGTTTCCCCCGAATGCTCGGGTTGATGGTTGATGGAGAGGATTGTTGGTTTGTGATCCTCCGCGCGGGTGGGTGCAAGAGGAGAGCATCCTGCTGTGCTCGAGTCCGCGCGTCTCCTGTCGACTAGTGGCTTCTACCGTCCGGCATGGCGGTTAGCCCTGGTCGTGTTTTTCTTATCCCGGAGTCAAGGCGACTGAGGGTTTGGCTGGTACAGGTACTTTTGAAATCCCACGAATACCTGGCTTATCTCCTCGGGCTTGCCGAGGTCGGCGATGGCGTCGGCAATGGAGTTCGAATACTTCAGGCGGAGCAACGGCGTTAGCTTCTCCTGGTCGAGTTCGTCCACCCCGACGCCGACGTAATGCGCCAGGACGAAGTCCAGAAAAACCTGCTGCTTGCCATTGAAGTGTGAACTGATGGCCACCTTTGCCCGTGTAGCGCGTTCTTCGCGTGTGAGTGGCGGCAGGGCATAGGCAACATACGCGAGTACGTCGAAAAGGTCGCTCTTCTCGGCATCGATGATCTTCTGCATCTCGGTCAGTTGTTCGTGCCCGAAACCCTTCTCGGCGAGTCCTTGCAAGAGCTTCTTGCGGGTATCCGGAACACTCCACAAACGGCGCAATTCGGCTTCATCTTTGAAGAACTCCGGCAACTTGCCAAACAGCGACTCCATAAACTGCTGCGCGGACATGGGCGTGCCGTCCGGGTGCCAGAAGGCTGTCGACATCATGTGCTGGATGGCCCGCTCCTTTCCATCGGCGAGCTTCACCGTCGCCTTCTTTTTGCAAACGCAAGGCCGCTGACCGCAAATATCACAAGGCTTTTTCGGACACTCGCACGGGCGCTTCCCGCAAACAGCGCATGGTCGCGGCGCAGCCTTCCCGCACTCACAGGGATACAGTCCGCACTTCGGACAGGGCGACGGTGCAATCGATTCGCCGTCCCACTCTGGATCGCTGAAGTGCAGGTATGCTCGCACAAAGTCGTAGATGGTGAAGTAATCCTTGCCATCGTAAAGACGTGTGCCGCGACCGATAATCTGCTTGAACTCGATCATGGTGTTGATCGGGCGCATCAGAACGATGTTGCGGATGTTGCGGGCATCCACGCCAGTCGAGAGCTTTTGCGAGGTGGTTAAGATCGTCGGGATCGTCTTCTCGTTGTCCTGAAAGTCGCGCAAAAACTGGTTGCCCCGTTCGCCATCGTTCGCAGTGACCCGCTGGCAATAATTAGGGTCCGTACTTGTCTTCATCTGGTTGATCAGGTCGCGCACGGCC
>JBEKWZ010000629.1:0-3423 GCA_049512555.1 Candidatus Sulfotelmatobacter sp.
GGATGTGGCGCACTAGCCGTCGTCAAAACAGAATTTCGCCTTAGGCGTTTGAGGTGTTGGGCGGGAACGTGATTCCCCAAAACGTTTCCGCCTTTTCGTCCTGCTCGACAAACTCGATTGCATAGGTGGAAACGCCCTGCAGGCCGGCCAACTGCGCCACGATACGAGCCGAGATCTGAGTGCCGCTCTTGTTTCTTACGGTGACGACCGTGCCCACCGAAAGTTCGCGACCGAGTTCCACGGCAGCGCCGTGCTTATTCAGTTTCGTGGCCTTGGCCGGCATCGTAAAGGAACATTTCTGGCGATCTTCCCCGGACAACCCGACGGAAGCGTGCAGGGTCATGCGGTTGCTCCGGCGCTTTGCCATCAGACTGCGGCCGACGGTTGCGTGAGTGGATGGGTGCGGATGGTGCGATTTCAGGTGGGGATGCGCAGGTTTCAAATTCATTGTGATCGCGAGATTAGAATGTGCCCCTGCTTGCTGCAATGTGCCGTTCGTCACCCTCGCCAGGTTACCCCGCAGAACTCCTTGATTCTTCATAGTAAGGTGCGCTTGCTGTCACGGCAGGAAATAGGACATGTACCAGACCAGAGCACTCTAAGGAGAAAGATCAACGGGTTTGACTTCCGTTTGTCGGGGTGGAAGGAGGGGGCGGCAAAACTGCCACCCCCTCCGACTACCACAGAGGCAGCAGGCGTTACGATGGACGATTAGACTTTGATTGTTAAACACGTCGTGATAGCTTTCTTCAACCCCAAGAGAGGTCAACTCGTGCCGACTGATCCTCGCGATGAACTGTGGGTTGCATCGTTCAATACTTTTTATGATTCGATTTACGGTGAGACGCTCGCTGATAACCTCATTAACCGATGGCAAACCGTGGATGAGATTACGAGAGCGTTAATTGCCATCACGGCGTCAACTTCGGCGGTTTCAGGTTGGGCTCTTTGGGCGAGACCACAATTCCACAATGTCTGGCTAATTATTTCCGGACTTGCGGCTTTGCTCGCAATCCTCCACGCTACGCTCGGCGTACCTGGGCGGATTAAGGATCATGCTGAAGACAAGCGGCAATTCTTGAGTCTCAGTGGTGACCTTGAGACATTTCGATACGAAATGCGCATTAATCCTGTATTTGATGTTGCTGAGTTTAGTAGGAGATTTCTTGAGTTTCGCAAGCGATATTCTGACGCCGCTCAATTAGTAAAGAATGACATTGCCGCAACCCGTCGGCTGGCAAGAGCGACACAACTTCAGGTTAACCGGCGTCTTGCATCCGAGATAAAATGATGTTAGAGGTGTTGCTATGACTCTTGACCAGGATCGTGAGAAAGACGACCCCTTACAAAAATATCCCTACGCCCCACCAGACCCACGGCCCGAACCCAAACCTCGGCCACAGTGAGAGTCTGGTATTCGCAGCAACTTATGCTGGAGACTAACCTTGTCCCCGGATGGATATCTGGTGATGATAGGTGCCTTGCCATACTCGGTCTCTGGATCAACCGGGAACCCTCATGTGAAAGATCGAGAGCGTTGCCACGGAGGCACCAGAAGCGTTTCCCTGTCGTCGGCCATTGAGTGTCATTCTAAATCTCCTTGCTAAGTCTTCTTGGTGCCAATGGATTGTTCACAGGCGGAGGCGCGGCGCTGCGGGGAGAGTGTGGCAGTTTTTCCGCTCCTTACCTTCCACCCCGGCAGCCGTTTGACCCTCCCCACTCCCTTCTTTAGACTGAAAGATTCAGGATTCCTGCAGGTCTCAAACTATGGCAGACATGATTCATGTGAAGCTCCCGGACGGGAGCGTGAAAGAAGTTCCTAAAGGCACGACTGCGCTCGAGATTGCGAAGGACATCAGTCCGCGGCTGGCGGATGCGGCGCTGGCGGCCAAAACCAACGGCGATCTTATCGACTTGACGCGGCCGCTGGAGAAAGACACCGATCTTCGTCTCTTGACCGAGAAAGATCCCGAGTCGCTGGAGATCTTCCGGCATTCGTCGGCGCACTTGCTGGCGGCGGCCGTGCTTGAACTTTTCCCTGAGACCAAGCTCGGCCACGGGCCCGCGACGGAGAGCGGATTCTTTTACGATTTCTACCGGCCCACGCCGTTCACGCCCGAGGATCTGCAGAAAATTGAAAAGAAAATGCAGGAACTGGTGCAGCAGAATTTGCCCTATGCGCGCGAATTTTTGCCTCGCGACCAGGGGCTGGCCGAGTTCAAAAAAGAAGGCGATTTCATGAAGTGCCATTTCATCGAGCAATTCACCAAGCCCGATGAAAAGATTTCGATCTACCGCACCGGCAAGTTCACCGACTTCTGCCGCGGGCCGCACATCCCGTCGACGGGGAAGATCAAGGCTTTCAAGCTGTTCAACATTGCTGGCGCTTACTGGCTGGGGGATGAGAAGAATCCGCAGCTGCAACGCATTTATGGAACGTCGTTTTACTCGAAGAAAGATCTCGACGCGTATCTGCACCAGGTCGAAGAGGCGAAGAAGCGCGACCACCGTGTGCTCGGCAAGCAACTGGATTTGTTTTCGATCCAAGAATTGGCGGGGCCCGGGCTGATCTTCTGGCATCCGAAGGGCGGAATTATCCGCAAAGAGATGGAAGACTGGATGCGAGAGCAGTACTTGAAGCGCGGTTACTCGCTGGTCTACACGCCGCACGTGGCGAGGCGGCAACTGTTCTTCACTTCAGGACACGAGGGTTACTACTCGCAGAATATGTTCGATGCGATGGAACTCGACGACGCTGAATATCGACTGAAGCCGATGAACTGCCCAGGGCACATTCTGATTTACAAAGACTCGCTGAAATCGTACCGCGATCTTCCGGTGCGGTTGGGTGAACTGGGCACGGTGTACCGTTACGAACGGTCAGGAGTGATGCACGGGCTGTTACGGGTTCGCGGCTTTACCCAGGATGACTCGCACATCTTCTGCACGCCGGAGCAGGTCGAAGGCGAGATTACCGGTTGTCTCGACTTTGCCCTGGACGTGCTGAAGGATTTTGGCTTCGACAAGTACCAGGTCGAGCTGTCTACCTGGAATCCGGACGATCGCAAGAACTTTGTGGGCAGTGAGGAGCAGTGGCTTCACGCCATCCAGTCGCTTGAAAATGTGCTGAAGCGCAAGAATGTCGAGTACAAGACCATCCCCGGCGAAGCGGCATTTTATGGGCCGAAGATTGATATCAAGCTGGTGGATGCAATTGGTCGCTTGTGGCAACTCTCCACGGTGCAGGTCGACTTCAACCTTCCCCAACGCTTCGCCCTTGAATATGTCGCCGAGGATGGCACGCGGAAGCAGCCAGTGATGGTGCATCGTGCTTTATTCGGCTCCGTGGAACGCTTCTTCGGGGTCTTGCTTGAACACTATGCCGGAGCGTTTCCAGTCTGGCTGTCGCCGGTGCAGGTGGCG
>JBEKWZ010000630.1:0-3421 GCA_049512555.1 Candidatus Sulfotelmatobacter sp.
CGAATCCGCGCAGCCTTTTCAGTTCGCCTTTGCGCGTGGGATCGTGACGCAGAAATTCATTGGTCAGGCGAACCGCGCCCAGCGGGAGGCTCACGGCGTCGCGAATGTGTCCGCCCTGCGACACTGTCAGTTCGCAACTGCCGCCGCCCAGGTCCATCATCAGCGTCGGAGCACGGTCCACGCGCGGGGTCGAGAACAGTCCCAGGTGAATGAGCCGCGCCTCTTCAACGCCGGAGATGATTTCAACCCGCCATCCGGTAGCCGACCGTACCCACTCCAGGAACGCTTGCGAGTTGCGGGCATCGCGCAGCGCGCTGGTCGCAACCACCCGCACGCTATCGGTCACGATCTGTTGTGTGGCGCGATGAAAGCGGCGCAGCACCTTCACCGTTTCGGCCATGGATTCGGGAGTGAGAAATCCGGAGCCAAACACGCCTTCGCCGAGGCGCGTGACTTCGCGGTCTTCGTGGAGACCGCGAAGCCGGCCGGCCTGCAGTCGCGCAATCTTCAGCCGGACTGAGTTCGAACCGATATCAACTGCGGCAAACGTAGGCATGAGGGCAGAGGAACGGGAAGCCTCACAGTGTACATGCACTCGGCTAGGTTGTGCGAAGCGGAAGAAGATTGGGTAGTGGTGATGTTTGAGTGGGACCCGGCGGCGCGGCGTCATCCCGTTGTTATCCAATCAAAGGCCTGCGTCTTTTCCAGCGGGCCGAGGGATCTCCCTGCGACATCCCTTGCGGGGAGATCCCCTTCGACTTCGCTCAGGGCAGGCTCTCGTTCCGCCTGAAGAACGGCTTCACTCGGGATGACGCCCATCCACAGGCAAAATGTGCAAACTGCACCACTACCGAAGATTGCCCGATTTTTAACACCTTTGTAACAAGCCTCTGCTACCTTTTAGCGTGAATGGCCAACCCAGCGTTACCACGGCCTGATATGCCCGGACCGCAACCCGTTGCACCGACGAAGGTTACATCCGTAGCGGCAAGCCGGGAATCGCCCTTGCTGCACGCTTCCAGCGGCGCGGTTTCTGATCGCGTTTTCCAATCTGCCATCACCGCGTGCGGCCTGGCCGTGCTCGGCATATTGGTCCTGATTGTTTACGAACTGGTGCATCGTTCGAGCCTTTCGTGGCACGCCTTTGGTTTTAAGTTTTTTGCCGGCAGCGACTGGAACCCGGTCAGCGAGCAGTTCGGCGCTTTGCCTTTTATTTATGGCACGCTGGTTTCGTCGCTGGTCGCGCTCATCATTGCGGTTCCGCTTTCGGTAGGCGTGGCTGTATTCACTACCGAAATGTGCCCCAAGGCCCTACGCGGCCCACTTTCGTTTTTTGTGGAATTGTTGGCCGCGATTCCGAGCGTGATTTACGGAGTCTGGGCCATTTTCGTGCTCGTGCCGCTGTTGAGCGCGTACGTCCAGCCATTTCTGGCGAGCACACTGGGCTGGACCGGGCTGTTTAGCGGACCCACATACGGAGTCGGCATGCTGGCGGCGGGAATCATCCTGGCCATCATGATCATACCCATCATTTCGTCCATCACGCGCGAAGTGCTGATGGTCGTGCCGCAGCATCAGCGCGAGGGCGTGCTGGCCCTGGGCGCGACGCGCTGGGAGATGATTCGGGTCGGCGTGCTGCGCAACGCCCGCGCCGGAATTGTCGGCGGAATCATTCTCGGGTTAGGACGGGCCTTGGGTGAGACCATGGCCGTGACGATGGTCATCGGAAACAATCCCCAGATCGCGAAATCTTTGTTCGCCCCTGGATATACCATGGCCAGCGTGCTCGCCAATGAATTCAGCGAAGCTACCGGCGACCTGTATCTTTCGTCGCTGATCGAAATTGGACTGGCCCTGTTTTTTGTCACGATCATCGTGAACGCTCTGGCGCAGCTTCTGGTGTGGACGGTAACCCGCGGCCAGCATGCGAGGGGACATGCCTGAGACCACTGCCAACGCTTCCGTGATGCCGGGTATGCCTCCCATCAGTTGGAGCCGCCGCGTTACCGATCACGCGATGACGGTGGCAGCCTTCGCCACCGTGCTTCTGGTGCTGGCGCCTCTGATCGCGATCTTCGGCTATCTCCTCTATAAGGGCGTCCAGTCGCTCAACTGGCCCTTCCTTACGCAGATTCCGAAGCCTGAAGGCGAGGCTGGCGGCGGTATGGCCAACGGGATCGTGGGCTCGATGACGATCCTGGCGGTCGCCAGCCTGATCGGTGTCCCCCTGGGGATTGGCGCTGGCGTCTATCTCGCCGAGTACGGCCGCAATCGGCTGGGCGATGCGATTCGTTTTACCTCGGACGTGCTGAATGGCGTGCCCTCGATCGTGATTGGCATTGTGGCCTTCTCGATCGTCGTTCTGGCCCAAGGACATTTTTCCGGATTGGCTGGGGGCGTGGCATTAGCCATCATGATGGTGCCAACGATCACCCGCACCACTGAGGAAATGCTGCTGCTGGTGCCGCAGGCATTGCGCGAAGCGGCTTACGGGCTGGGCATTCCGCGCTGGCGAACTACGCTCTCCATTACGCTGCGCACCGCAACCTCCGGCGTGCTCACCGGTGTTATGCTGGCCTTTGCCCGGGTTGCGGGCGAGACGGCTCCGCTGCTGTTCACGGCCTTGGGCAATGAGTTTTGGAGTGGACGCCTGCCGTGGGATGCGCATGGGCATCGCCAGGCGTGGACATTGGGTCTGGATCAGCCCACGGCGGCGCTGCCGCTGCAGATTTTTAAATACGCGACCTCGCCTTATGACGACCTGCATCGGCAGGCGTGGGCAGGGGCGCTGGTGCTGATTATTTTGATCGTTACAGCGGTTACGGCCGTGCGCTTTGCGGTGCGCCGCAGCAATTTCGGAGCTTCATAAATTATGGGTGTTGGAATCCAGGTCGAGAGCCTGAATGCCTGGTATGGCAAGGGCCAGGCGTTGTACGACATCAATCTGAAAGTTGCGGCCAACCATGCCACCGCGCTGATTGGTCCCTCGGGATGCGGCAAATCGACATTTATTCGCTGCATCAATCGAATGCACGAGACCATTCCGGAAGCGCGCGTCGAAGGCCGGGTGCGCATCGGCGAGATCGACGCTTACAACGGAACGTCGGCGACGCAACTCCGGCGCCGCGTGGGGATGGTGTTTCAAAAGGCGAATCCGTTTCCTACGATGTCGATTTATGACAACGTGGCTTCCGGTCTGAAGCTGAACGGATTCCGCGACAAGCGCAAGCTCAACGAGATTGTGGAGCGTTCGCTTGATTCCGCGGCGCTGTGGAGTGAGGTGAAAGATCAGATTCACAAGAAATCGGGCGCCAGCCTTTCCGGCGGGCAGCAGCAGCGACTGTGCATCGCGCGAGCCCTCGCGGTGGAACCCGAGGTTTTGCTGATGGACGAGCCCTGCTCGGCGCTGGATCCGATTTCT
>JBEKWZ010000631.1:0-3413 GCA_049512555.1 Candidatus Sulfotelmatobacter sp.
GGAAGTGCAGTGCGGGGGAGCCATCCGCGAAAGTGATGTCAATTTGCCAGTGGGTGGCGTCTTGGGCCGCATCGTGCCAGATAAAGGTGGGCGTAGTAATTTCCGGAGGGAAGATCGAGTCCTGCAAGGGATAATCAACCGCGACGCCATCCCGATGCGGCGCGGGGGTGGCGTTTGCGCTCGGACTTTGCGCCCGGCCGCGCTCGACCGGGATCGGAGTGGCTGCGAAGATGGCGCCAAGAATCAGCAGGCTGACTCGGTTCTTGTACAAATGGCCCTCCTTCTCACATCAACTGTCGCAGAATTTCCCTCTTGAACCCACAGCGCGACTCGAGGCGCCGCAAGATTGAAATCTCCTCTGATCACAAGTCGCAAGCGCGGGACTCAGCATTCCGGAGGTCGGGCATCAATTCGCACGGAATCCGTTGGAGGTAACAGCTAAGTCTTGTTCGTGCTTGCCTCGTTCACCGTGCGGAACATGGCAATCGCTTCGATCTCGACCAGTAACTCCGGCCTGCACAATCTTGCTTCAATACAGGTGGAAGCAGGGAGAGGATTCAGCCCTTGTCCTTGGAAGAACCCTGTTCGTTCTTCATTGAAGGCTTCGTAGTCGCGATCAATGTCTCTGAGATAGCAGGTGGTGCGCACGATATCATGCCAGGTGCGGCCTTCACTGGCCAGCAGGGCGGTGATGTTCGCGAAGGTGCGCCGCACCTGGGCATGGAAATCGCCAATGTGAATGCTCTTGCCGTGCTCGTCGATGGAGGCGGTTCCGGAGATCAGCAGAATCGTCAGGCCGTTGAGGTCGATCCGCATGCCTCGCGAAAAGGAACTCGGCTTGGCGTAGTGGTATGCCTCATTGAGCACACCGTGATTGGTGATGGCCCGCTTTCTGACGGGCGCATGCGCAATTCCTTCCAAAACGTCAGTAAGTTTATCCATGGGGGCGCTTCGTTTCACTGCCTGACCTGCTCAAATGGGCATCGAGTCAAACAAGAATCCACTTGGAGCATTTGGACATCAATCAACCGCGGACCCCAGTCGCGCATTCGATGATGGTATCGGTATCATGGCAAATTAGCCCATGGAAATCAATGACTTAAATTATTGAGATCGCACGGTTCTGAAAGCCTCGGTGGGGACATCTGAGACCGGCGCGGCTCTGCGATTTTCTCTCGGCGGTGACGTCTTGTTTCCACCGGCGCGGCTTTGTACACGCCGGCATCCCTTGGACTTGGGCGAAGACCATCTTCGCCCTTTTGAGAACGGCAAGGGCGTACAAAATATGTGGTTATATCATATATTGTGCACATGTGCATTCCAGGCGCGGTTGAACCCCGCCTGCAACGCTCGAGTACAATCGCCGTCCACGCTACTTGAGCGTACAGGCAAACACTCAGCCTCATTTTCATTTCAATGGGTGGGCCGCAGGCCATCGGTAACTCAAGAGCGAGTTTGTCAGGCACTGTCTTTACTGAGTTAAGACACGACCGAGTTGTTATTTCTCCTCGACAGCACTGAACATGAGGGTTTATAAATGTCCTCCCATAAATGATAACGATACCATTTTAAGTCGTTATGAGGAACTGGGGTATACCCCTGAGCGGACCGGATGCAACTGTCAATGACAGCACATTCGGCCAAATTAGGTAGTGGGCTGTTTTGAATTTCCACAGGTGCTCCATTGAAAATGAGAAAGAATCAAGCGGCAGTCCCACGCGGAAGGCCCGGCGGCTTAGTAGGTGGTAAGGCTAGGGCGGAAAGATTAACGCCCGAACAGCGCCGCAAGATTGCCAGCGATGCTAGTCGGGTGCGATGGGATAAATATCGGGCTAAGCAGTTGGCGGCCAAGTTAGCGTTCTGAGTGGGGGACCGGGTTGGGAGTTGGCATGATCAGATTGCCAGCCCGCCTTTTTCTTGCAGCACTCCTTGTGGCAGCAAAACGCTCAGTGAACGCACGTTGGAACAGCGGAATGTGCGTGTGCACATGTGTCCGATGTGCCGCTGCTTTGCTTGGATGATTGAGTCTCTCGCCAGACTCCAGCGTAGAAATACCGGAGTGTGCCGTGCTTCAGCGGACCGGCGAAAATCCAGTCGCTGTTGTGTAACGCGTCGAGCATGATGCGACCGCAAAGGAGGAATTGCGCATCTCATTGTGGTTCGGATTCCACTGGCGGCTTTCCCAGAATCAGGGCCTGGTCGCGTTCCAGAGAGGATTGCCGGAGTTCCTGCGAGCGCGCCAGCGCCTTCTGCGCGAGTTCGGCTTGGCCGAGCTTTCGGTACGCCAGAGACAACTGATAATGGACGTTGCCGTAGTGGTCCAATGGAGCCGCCTTCTCGAGTCTCGGGATCGCATCGGCAAACTGTCCCATGCGCACGTATGCCGTCCCCAACAGGCCGCTGGCTTCATTCAGATTGGGTTGAAGTCGCAGCGCACGCTGCAGATAGGTCACCGCCTTTTCGTTCTCCCGGTCCTGCACATACCGGCGTCCCAGCAGATACAGCGCCTTGGTGCGCGAGGAGTCCAGCGCCACAGCCCTTTCCAACTCAACCTGCGCGTCTTCGTCCGAGTGATTATCGAGATAGAATTCCCCGAGTGCTTCGTGAAGTTCTGCCTCCTCCGGGCGCAACTGCAGGGCCAGCTTATACTCTTTGATCGTGCCGTTCACATCCAGGCGGAGCGCGTAGCTCTCGGCATGAAGCTGGTGAGTTCGCCAGGAGTCGGGAAAAGAATCTTCGAGACGCGTGTAGGTCTCTGCCCCCAATTCCTGGTATGTGCGCTCCAGCCAGTAGCTGGCCTCAGCATTTACGTTGGTTTCGCCATGCACTTGCGCCAACGTGTCAGCCGCTTGGTCGTATTGTTGCAGGACAAAGTATGTCTCTCCGAGGAGGAGTTGGGCCGAGCCCGTCAGAGATTTCGTCGCTTGCTGCGATGCGATGCATCGAGAATAAAGATGGGATTTACAGGGATCTGCGTTCGCATGTATTTGCGCAGCAGTACGAGACGCCTTTTGCCACTTCGCGACGTCGTCTTGGAAGGACTTCCATTCGCTCTGCGAAAGAGCATTGTCATTTAGAGCGACGTAAAGACCCGCCAACAGGAAATGCCTGTCTGGTCCATCGGGCTGATCCAGCACGTGCGATAGGGAAGCATGTGCCACCTCTGGGGTGAGTTCGATCGAGGGGAATTCCGGGCGCAACTCCAAAAATTCCGGAGAGATTTTCCAGACTTTGCCGACTGAAGCAAGCGCCTCTGTAGCTTGGCCTTTGGCCAGTTGCAGGGTTGCCAGTCCAAGCCATGCCCGCTCATATCGAGAATCATGCTGAAGCTCGAGGTGGAATTCTGTTTCTGCGTCTTCCAGCTTTCCGGCATGCAGATAGGTTTCGCCGAGCAATGTATGCAAGCCGGATTG
>JBEKWZ010000632.1:0-3413 GCA_049512555.1 Candidatus Sulfotelmatobacter sp.
TTCGCGTCGAAACCTGGGAATGCTTCGTGTTCGTCAACCTCGATCCGCAAGCAGCGCCGCTGCAACAGTTTCTCGGCGGCCTGGTCAAGCGCGTCGCGCCTCTCGGCATCAGCAAGTTGCACTATTTCGACCGCAGGTCCTACGACATTCACTGCAACTGGAAGGTCTACGTCGATAACTATCTCGACGGCGGATATCACGTCCCGCATCTTCACAAAGGACTGAGTTCCGTACTCGACTACAAGCAGTACACCATCGAGAACGAGGATCATTATTGCCTGCAGTCCAGCCCCATGGTCGCCTCCGACGAAGATGCGGCGACTGGCGCCACGCGCAAGGGCGACCGCGCCTGGTATTTCTGGCAATATCCCAACCTGATGATCAATTGTTATGAGGGATACATGGACACCAACTATGTCATCCCCGTCGACGCCGATCATTGCCGAGTGATCTTCGACTTCTATTTCAGCGACGTGAGCGACGCGCGCCGCGAATACAACAACGAGTCAGTGAATGTCGGCAACCGCGTGCAGGACGAAGACCTCGGGATCTGTGAAGACGTGCAGCGCGGCCTGAAATCGCGCGCCTACCGCGCCGGCCGCCTTTCCGTACGCCGCGAAGCCGGGGAGCAGTTGTTCCACCAGTTGCTCGCCGCCGATCTGAAGGGGTAACATTCACCGTCCATTGCGGCAGCCGATTCTATCTTCCGGCTCGCTCAACGAGAGGAACCGTGAAACTACTCCTCGTAGCTATCTGCGCACTGACGACGTTCACACAAGCTCAGCTCACGGCGGTCCGCGCCGGCCGTCTCATCGACCCGGATTCAGGAACCGTTCTTACTGACCAGATGATCCTAATCCGCGACGGCAAGGTCGAAAAAGTCGGCAAAGAGGGAGGTGCTGAGATTCCATCCAGCGCCAAAATCGTCGATCTCAGCAAGATGACTGTCCTGCCTGGTCTCATTGACTGTCACACCCATCTCGCTGAAGGCGCGGACGGGGACGAATGGTTCAAGGAGGCCGCCGCGCAGATTGCGCTCGAGTCGGTGCCCAATGCCCGCATTACTCTCGAATCTGGTTTCACCACGGTGCGCGACGTCGGAGCATACCGCGCCCTGGTCGATGTCGCCTTGCGCGATGCCATCAATCGTGGCGACATCCCCGGTCCTCACATGTTCGTCGCCGGAGCGTACGTGACGATTACCGGCGGCGCGGGCGCAGCCACGGGCCTGGCTCCCGACATACCTCTGCCCTGGGATCTGCATTACGGCGAAGCCAACAGCCCATGGGAAGTGCGGCAGGTCATCCGCAAACTGGCGCATGACGGAGTGGACCACATCAAGGTGCTGTCCAGCGGCGCAGTGGAGGCCCACGGCAGCAATCCCCACTCGCAGGAGTTCACTCTGGAGGAGCTACAGGCCGCGGTGGATGAGGCCGGGCATTTCGGTCTGCGGGTCGAGGCCCACGCTCACTCAGCCGAGGGAATCAAGAACGCGATCCGTGCCGGAGTGGCCTCGGTCGAACATGCCACCATGATCGACGACGAAGGCATCGCCTTGGCCAAGCAACACGGCACCTATCTCGACATGGATATCTATGACGACGACTGCATTCAGGCTTCCGCGAAAACAGGAAGTATCTCAAAAGATTATGTCGAGCACGAAGGCAATCTTGGCCAGGTTGTGCGGGACAATTTCCGCAAGGCTGTAGCCGCCGGCGCGAAGATGTCTTTCGGCAGCGACGCCCCGGTCTGTCCCTACGGCACCAGCGGGAAGCAGTTCGCGTACATGGTGCAGTATGGAATGACGCCGATGCAAGCGATTCAAGCCGCGACCACGAATGCGGCTGATTTACTCGGACACTCCAAAGAAATCGGCTCAATCAAACCGGGGAAATACGCCGACATCATCGCAGTCCCCGGCGATCCGCTTTCGGACATTCGCCTGCTCGAAGACGTCAAGTTCGTAATGAAAGACGGCAAAATCTACAAACAGTGAAACGCGATCACTGGTGATCGCGAGGAATCGTTTCCTGCCACGTCTTCGACTTGATCAGCTGCCCGTCTTTCAGCAGCTCGCGCGTGTACTTGTAATAGAAATTCTTTTGATCGGTGGTCACCAGAAGATGTCCGCGCCAAGTGAGCGTGCGACCTTTCAGCGCGAAGACGCTCTCCGCTTCCCCGCGCACTGAGCAAGTCTCTGGATGATTGTCGTCGCCGTCATAAGTGAGATTCTCAAAATCATTTTCCGTGCCCCACGGATATTCGTATCCATCCTTGCCCTTCCAGTGCACCGTCGTCTTCTGCCGCGCTTCGTCGCGTTCCACCGTCCACTCGCCCGGCCAGGGGAATCCTTCGCTCTTAATGTCAGTCCGCTCTTCAGACGGCTCGGGCGGCGCGAACTCTGGCGCAGCCGTCCCGTGCACCGGAACAACTGGAAGGACGATCCGCGACCCGTCACTGCCCCCCAACTCCAGCGTCGTCGTCATCGCATACGGCGTCGGCAGCATCATCGGCCACAACGAATTTGAAATCGCAACCCGAATGCGATGGCGTTTCGGAAACACCCACGAAGTCAGGTGCAGCTCAATATTCAGCGGATACACCTTTCCTGGCTCCAAGTCGCGCGGCTCGCTCATAGACTCCCGTTGCGCTCCGTTCAATCCCGCGCCCGTAATCTGCGTGACCATCCCATCCGGAGCCACATCGGAAAGCCGCACGAACCAATCCGCCAGCGGCGCAGTCGCCGAAGCCCGCAGCAGCGCGCGGGGCCGGCCAAGAATCGCCACTTCATGTTCAAGCGGCGCCGAATCATAAACCAGACTGAATGCGTCCACCGGCCGCGGGTCGCTGAGCAACTCTCCCCACCAGAAGCCAGCCTCCACACCAACGGTCGGAACATACTTCAACTGATGCGTCGTCTGCGCGCCGACTGAATTGTCGAGCGCGTGATTCCCCTGCAAAAAGAGTGTCGTATCGGTCGCGTCCTTCGGAGGCCACACATCTTCCCGCCGCCATTCTCCAGGCACGCTCTGCAAATTCGGATCCGGCGGATGCCAGTGCTGCATGTAAACGACGAGTCGCGGATCGTTCTGCACGCCTGTGTCACGTCCCTTGAGCCAGTAGTCGAACCAGCGCACGGCCTGGTCGCGCCACTCGACGCGCGGTCCGAAGTCAGCGTCATTCGGAAAAGAATGGTTCCACGGCCCAACGATCGCCTTGATCGGAGCCTTCGATTTCATCAGCATATCGACCACATTGTCGCGATAGCCGTCCTGCAGTCCGCCAATCAAAAAACTCGGCGTCGTGATTTCACTCAGTGGCCGCACCCGATCGCGCCAAAACGGCCCATCATGCTGATGCTTCAAGTAGAGCAGCGACCATGGCGGCGAGTCGAAGCGCGGCCCCAGAGTGTT
>JBEKWZ010000633.1:0-3405 GCA_049512555.1 Candidatus Sulfotelmatobacter sp.
ATCCGCGAGCTGTTCTCCATGGGAGTCAATTTTGTTCTCTACAAGCCGGTGGCTTACGACCGGGCAGTGAGTAGTCTGCGTGCCGCGCGCGCGGTGATGCGGAAGGAAAAACGCAAGAGCGCCCGCGCCGCCGTACACACCCAGGCCACCATCGATTACGCCAACGTGCAGCAGGATCGGGCCACGCTGATCGATCTGGCGCAAGAGGGCATGCAGGTGCAGTTCGGAAAAAAACTTCCACCCACCAGCAAGGTTTATTTCCAGTTCAAGTTGCCTAGCCAGACCGCCAGCATCCGCCTGTCGGGTCAAGTGGTGTGGCAGGACTGGAACGGCCGCGCCGGCGTGCAGTTCGTGGATGTGCCCACGTCTTCCCGGCGCCTGCTGACGGATTATCTCGGCGCCAATTTGCCCAACGAAGCTCTGCCCGAACAGTTTCCTGACGTGACCGTGGAAATAGAAGAGCCGCGGCAGTTGGCCACAATGTCAGTTACCGAGCAGACTCACGGCAGCCGGCGGAAGAAAAGCGCCCCAGTCGCAGACGCGCAGGAATCAGCGCCTGATCCGGACCACAGGAAGCAGATCCGCTACGCCTGCCGGCTCGGGGCCGAGGTTTACCGCACTGGCGTTTCGGTGCCGCACCACTGCTGCCTGACCGACCTGAGTTTTGGCGGATGCTATCTGGAAGTTCCGGCGCGGTTTCCCGAGGGCGCGTCGGTCGAAATTGTGGTTCGAACCTACGATATGAAATTGCAAGTGCGGGGCACGGTGCAGACTTCGCATCCCGGCTTTGGGATGGGCGTGGCGTTTAAGTTGACCACCCGAGAAGAACGGGACAGTGTGAAGCAGTTGACCGATTTCGTGGCGTCGACTACAGAACCCTCCTAGAGAACCGCGCTTACGTTCAAACATCTCCTACGTCGAAACTTTCATGCGACACCTGATCGTCTTGCTGTTGCTTGCCATCCCTGCTGTTTCTCAACAGGTCTCAACCTCACAGATACCCGCGCCAGACGCAATCAGGATCAAGGAGTTTTACCGGCTTGCTTCCGCGATTCAAGATGGAGTCTGGGCGGACTGGAGCAAGGTGCCGGCACCGCTGATGCTGGTGACCTCAGAAACCGAGTTCCTGACCCACCATCCTGCTCCTCCCAAGGAGTTCAAGAAGGTGGGGGATGATCTCTATGCCCGCCCGCGTCAGTTTCCCGCCAAGCTACAGGCGACATTTCCCGCATTTGGGCCGCCCTCGGTGATCGTCATCGGAGAACCAGCCAACACCGAGAGCAAGGCCAGCACGCCCTGGCTCTTCACCGTGATGCATGAACATTTTCATCAATTGCAGAATGCGCAGCCTGGGTATTTCAAGGCGGTTGATGATCTAGGTCTGAGCCGCGGGGACACGACGGGAATGTGGATGTTGAACTATCCGTTTCCGTACGAGAGGCCTGAGGTGGTCGAGGCCTTTGGTCATCTCCGGGATCTGCTGCTGCGCGCGCTGAACGAAAAGGACGCAGGCACGTTCGAGAAGCTGGCGAAAGAATATGTTGAGCAGCGGAAGAAATTCTTCGCACAGCTTTCAGACGACGATCACAAATACTTCAGCTTTCAGCTCTGGCAGGAGGGAGTTGCGCGCTATAGCCAGGTAAAAGCTGCGGAGGCCGCGGCGCAGTACGAGCCAACCGCGGAATATGCCGCGCTTTCGGATTTTGAATCGTTCTCGAAGTACGCGGCCCGGGCGAGGGCGGAGACTCTCGACGAACTCCGGCAGGCCGATCTGGCCACGTGGAAACGCATTATTGTCTACTCGTTTGGTGCTGCGGAGGGTTTTCTGCTCGACCGCATGAATCCGAAGTGGAAAGCTCAGTACTTCCAGAAGATGGTGTCGACGGACTCGTATTTTGAACTGGGGAAATAGCGTTGGATTGAGGTAGTCGAAGCGCCCCACATCAGAGGGTTCGCAAATATCTTTTTTTGTCAGTTCGAAGCGCGAATCGTTTTTCAGGTGGAGGTTGGCGGCGCGGCCGGTCACGAGGTTGTCGACCGCGACCACATTCCAGCCTTGGTCGAGCCATGCGTCGCAGAGATGGGATCCAGAAATCCAGCGCCACCGGTGACTACCGGGCGTTTTGCTGTCATCCTTTTGTGCCGTTCTTTAAGGCTGCCGCAGGAACGCCGTCAGGGTGAGCCGCGGCGCGGCCCACACTGTAGTACGTGAAACCTTGGGCAGCCATCACCTCGGGATCATACAAGTTGCGTCCGTCAATTACGATGGGATACTTGAGTTCCTGGCGCAGACGGCTGAGATCGAGGTTGGCGAATTCCTCCCACTCGGTGAGGATCAGCAGGGCGTCGGCGCCGTGGGCGGCTTCGTACGGGGAGTTGGCGAAGGCGATGCCGGACGGTATGACCTGCCGCGTGCGCTCCATGGCTGCCGGATCGTAGGCTGTGACTTTGCTGCCCTCCTGCAGGAGCGCTTTCACAAGAAACAGCGCGGGAGATTCGCGGATGTCGTCGGTGCCGCCCTTGAAGGCGAGTCCAAGCACGCCCAGGGTCTTGCCGCGGAGCGTCCAGAGCGCGCTGTGCACCTTGCGCAGAAAGCGCTGGCGCTGATCTTCGTTGATCTTCATGACTTCATCGAGCAGGCGGAAATCATAGCCGCTCTCGCGGGCCACGGCGCGGAAGGCCATCACATCCTTAGGGAAGCAAGAGCCGCCGTAGCCGATGCCGGGGTTCAGGAATCGGGTCCCGATGCGGGAATCGGTTCCGACGCCATGTGCTACTTCATTCACATCGGCCCCCACAGCCTCGCAGACCGAGGCCACAGCATTGATGAACGAAATCTTCATGGCGAGGAAAGCGTTGGATGCATGCTTGATCAGCTCCGCGCTCTTGGTGCTGGTCACGATGATGGGAGGAGGAATCTGAGCGCGGTCGGGTTGGGGGATGCCATCGCTGCGTTGGTAGTAGCTGCCGCCGGTCAGGGGCTCGTAGACTTCGCGTAAAATGTCGGCGGAGAGCGCGCGATCGGAGCCGATCACGATGCGATCGGGAAACATGAAGTCGGTGACAGCGGAGCCCTCGCGCAGAAACTCAGGATTAGAGGCTACGTCGAACAACTCCGGGTCGGTGCCGTTGCGCAGGATGATGCGCCGTACCCAGTCGCTGGTGTAAACCGGAACTGTGCTTTTCTCGACGACGACTTTGTAGCTGTCGATGCCGCCGGAAATTTCGCGGGCCACCGATTCCAGGTACGACATGTCGGCTTCTCCGCTCTCGGTAGGTGGTGTGCCGACGGCGATGAAGATGACTGAACTGAGGCGGGCTGCCTCCGTCAGATTGTCGGAGAAAGTAAGGCGCTGGCCGCGGTGCCGGCTGAGCAGTTCGGGCAGAAATTTCTCGTGAATGGGT
>JBEKWZ010000634.1:0-3401 GCA_049512555.1 Candidatus Sulfotelmatobacter sp.
CATCGCCCATCCCGTCGCCAGCGCAAGAATCGCAACCCACGGCGCTCGCGATTTCTTCTGCAGTTTGGCGAAGATGCCGGGAAGCATGCCGTCCTGCGCCATAGCCAGCGGCAGACGCGAATAGCTCATCACCAGCGCGTTGAACATGCCAAACGCGCTCATCATGCCGCCCAGCACGACCAGGATCCGCAGCAGCGGCCCGCCCAGAAGCCCGGCAATGTCGGCCCACGAGCCGGTTTCCCACGCCGTCGGTTTCAGACCAGTCATCCACATCGCGGCAAAAGGCAGAATGTAGCTGGCCGCCACGATGCAAACGGCGACGACCATCGCCCGCGGATATGTCCGCTGCGGCTTCTCCACTTCTGTGGCGATGGTCGAAGCGTTGTCCCATCCCATGTAATTCCACATGCAGATGAGCAGCCCGCCAAGTATGTCGACGGTCGAGGTAGTCGGCTTGGTCACGGCGTTGACCAGAGCGTGCACCTTGAACGGAGCCAGCAGCACAATCGCCGCGAACGGCGCCGACAGGGCCACGAACAGCCACAGCGAGGTGAGCGAAACTACTTTCACTCCGGCAATGTTCAGCAGGGCGCAGGCGATCACGACGAAGAGCGCGACCCACCATCCGCGATTGCCTTCCTGAAACCACGGAAACATCCGCGTCAGGTAGGCCACGAACAGTGTGGGATAAATCGCCATGTCGAAAATGGACGCAACCAGCGAGAGCCAGGCTTCCTGAAATCCCCAGAAGTTGCCCATGGCGCGGCGCACCCAGGCATAGTAGCCGCCTTCGTAAGGCAGCGCGCTCGAAAGCTCGCCGATCATGAAAGCCGTAGGCAGGCTCCAGAGCAGCGGGGTGAGCATCAAAATCAGGATCGCTCGTCCGTAGCCGGCGCCATGCACGATCTCTTCGGTGCCGTAGGTTCCGCCCGACACCATAAAGAAGGTGGCGGCGACCAGGGGCCAAAGCGTGAGGCGAACGAATTTCTTCGGGTTGGGGACAGCGGAGAGTTGCTGGGGATTGTCGAGTTGTTGACGCGGAGCGCTAGCTGTTGCCAATTTCTATGTCTTCCTCCTCAAGCGACTCACTCTCACCACCGCGTCTCCCTTGGTCTTCAGCCTCTGATCTTTGAAGTCTGATCTTCGGATGTGAAGACTTTTTGCTCGCGGCTCCCGGGGTGAGATGCGATTCCCGGGCATTTCGGCGAAGTTAGTTCGCATTTGTGAGATTACGGGAATTTTCCACAGATGCAAGAAATTTTTGACTCATTTTGCAAATTTTTTGTAAGCGGCGGGTGTGGTACGGAGGTAATGCGCGCTCGAGCGGCGGAGAGTGAAGGTCTGTCATCCTGAGCGGAATTGTCGTCCGCGAAGCGGGCGACAACGTAGTCGAAGGACCTCGTGCCTGTTTGCGGCGAGATGAACGCCGCAAGGAATTCCGGACCGCTCCGAAAGGCAGGATGGGGGAATTCCCTGCGATGGCATTGTTGGGAGCGAGCAGCAAGGGGTCCTTCGACTTCGCAGGTGATTCGGAAAGCGAATCACCCGCTCCGCTCAGGATGACAGAGGGCTATTAAACCTTAGTCCACAGCTCGGACCGCGGGTCTTCCGGATTCAGCTTAGCCAGCTCGCGCAGCAGTTCTTTCGTGCGCTCGTCGCGGGGCATGGGGACGGTTACGGTGATCTCGACGATCTCATCGCCGCGTACGCCTTCCTTGGTCGCCGAAGGCACGCCTTTTTCGCGTAGCCGCAGCTTCTGCCCTGACTGCGTCCCCGGAGGAATTTTCAACAGAGCGCGCCCGTCAATGGTGGGCACTTCGATCTTCGCTCCCAGCGCCGCCTCGGTGGCATTCACCGGCACGGTCAGGTAGATGTCGTCGCCGTCGCGCCGAAAGATGGGATGCTCCTCGGTCCGGATGATCGCGTAGAGATCGCCAGCTGGCCCGCCATGCGCCCCCGCGTTGCCCTTGCCCGGTAGTCGAATGCGCTGCCCGTCGCGGGTTCCGGCCTTGATCCGCACTTCCAGCGGCTCAGTCTTGGCGACGGTACCTTCACCGTGACAGGTCGGGCAGGTCGTCAGATTCTTACCGGTCCCGTGGCAGCGCGGACATTGCACGTTAAACTTCATCCGCCCGCCGGTCTGGGTGATCTGCCCAGTCCCGTTGCATTCCGGACATTTGCCCGGGGCTTCGAGCGAGCCCTGCCCGTGGCAGGTGGAGCAAACATCCTGGTGCGAAATATTCAGCCGCATCACGCCGCCGCGGATCGCCGTCCAGAAGGGAACGCTCACCTGATATTCAAGATCGGTCCCAGGTTCGGGACCTTCCTCGGCCTGCGCCGCTCCGCGATTTCCTCCGAAGATTCCCTCAAAAATGTCGCGGAATCCGCCGCCGCTACCGCTGCTGCGATTTCTGCTGGCTCCGCGGGCGGCATTGTCGACCATGTCGGAAAAATCGAACCCGCCAAAATCGAAGTGAACACCGCCCTGGCCGCCATCCGGTGCCCCGCCTGGCGCGCCGCCCGGAAATCCGCCGGCTCCTCCGGCCGCGCCGCCCGCGCGGGCATAAGCCTCCGCGGTTGCCGGATCAATATTGTCGGAGTAAAACCCAACCGCATCGTAGATTTTGCGCTTCTTGGGATCGCTGAGGACGTCGTTGGCCTCGGAGAGCGTCTTGAACTTCTCCTCCGCCCCCTTGTCCCCAGGATTAACGTCAGGATGGTACTTCCGCGCCAGCTTGCGAAACGCCTTGCGGATGTCGTCCGCCGAAGCGCTCTTCTTCACGCCAAGTATTTCGTAATAATCCTTTTTGGGGGTGTTTGCCATCGTGCGCAATCTTAAATCGAATCACGGAAATCGAACTGGCCCGAGTTTAATTCAGAATCCGGCGCTTCTCTTTGTCTTCTACGACAATCTTCAAATCCTGGACTTCGTCCTCGTCCACATACACCGGGACGCGCCGCGGGCCTGCGGCGCCCTCCACAAAAACGAGCCATCGCGCCTCATCCTCGGCGAGGCTCAAGAAATATGTTTCCCCATTGACCTGAAAATCCACTGCAATCTCCTCCCCTACCGGATTCTTGTTGTATGAAAGTCATCCTGAGCGAAGGTGCCTCCCGTTGAGGGCGGCAACGCAGTCGAAGGACCCCTACCTTCATCCGGACGACTAGCTTCCGAAGAAGGGCAGGGATCCTTCGACTCCGGGGTGCTCCGCTTCGCGAAGCACCCACTCCGCTCAGGATGACAGACGAAGGGGCGCCGCACGGCGCCCCGGCTAACCTGTCAAAAGCTGACAGTTACTTCTTGTCTTCCACGTCCACGTACTCGGCGTCGATCACGCCTTCGTCTTTCTTGGCCTGACCGTTGCCGCTGTGGTCGCCGCCGGCGGTCGCGCCCGGCGTTG
>JBEKWZ010000635.1:0-3389 GCA_049512555.1 Candidatus Sulfotelmatobacter sp.
AAGCGGCCACGGATTATCTGCGCGCGCGGCCAATTGACGGCGGCTTGGATCCTCGGCAACGACCGAACTCAGCGAGCGCACGTGATCCATATAGCCGCCTAACGCAGCATAATCCGCCAGCCGCAGCGTAAATTCAATGGGAGCGACCAGGGCTGGAGTCGGCACGTATCCAAAAGCATTCTGCGGCATGCGGGTTACGTCGGCCATGAACGTGATCCCACCGCCCGGCCACACGTACACGGGAGCGCCGCCGCAGGTCACGCGCGTGAGCGCATCACGCACCGAATGCGTCAGCTTCACCGGATTCTCGGTCACGCCCGCCCGCAACGATCCTCCTGCGCCACCCATGAACAGCACCGTGCACAAAGCGGGCTCGCAGTTTTCTTTGATGCGCGCGACCGATTCGCGCAGGTTCGCCGGCAATTCATTTTCTTGCGGTTTGAGATCGTCGCCCAACTCAAAATACGCGTAGTGCTCGCCTGTCGTGCTCACCATCAACAGGCGGAGGCCCGGCCAGGATTTTTTAGGGTTGAACTTTCCAAGAATCGAGAGTGGATCGTCGATATCGGTTCCACCCCAGGATGTTCCAGGCTCGGCGACTTGAAAATATCTGCCCGGCGTTGAGCGTCGGCCCTTCAATTTAATTCCGGTTTCGGCGACGCCAAGGAGTTTGCCGGCCTGATGCTCCGACAGCACGCCGGTGATGTGATCATCCACCACCACAACTTCGTCGACTTTGCCAAACCACTGTTTTGCAAACATGCCAATCGTTGCCGAGCCGCAGCCCACGCGCATGCGCTCTTCCTGTGCACCGTCGACGATAGGAGGCTTGCCCGCTTGCACCACGATGTTGGCGCCTTCATCAATCTCAAGTTCTACCGCTTGGCCATTGCACAAATGTAGCAGCGCGTCGCAAGTGGCAGTGCCTTCGCGGCGGCTGCCTCCGGTCAAGTGGCGGACGCCGCCGAGCGACAGCATTTGCGAACCGTATTCGCTGGTGGTCACGTGGCCAACGGCTTCTCCCTGGGCGCGAACCGTGCTGCACTCCGCGCCGAGATGGCGGTCGGTGTCGATCTTCACCTTGACGCCGCAGTAGCTGAAAATTCCTTCGGTCACCACCGTGACCATGTCGACGCCTTGCACCTGCGCGGAGATGATGAACGGCGCGGGCTTGTAATCGGGATAGGTGGTGCCGGCACCGATGGCTGTGACGAACATCTCCCCGCTGGCCGGGCTCTGATGAATAAGCGTTCCATCCCAATCGCGGCCGCTTTCGAGAAACGGCACGACCGAATCTCCGCGTTCAAGCGCGCGATCGAGTACAACATGCGGATCGAGTCGCACCAGTTTGCCTTCGTGATTGCCGTAGCGGTCACACGATCCCGTGCGCCCGGGCTTGATGTAGCAGAGCACAGGACAGGCATCGCAACGGATGGCGTCGTCAGCCACGGGTGCCTCCCCCGACTATCGCGGAAAGGCCCTTCGCGAGAATTGTTGCACGCACGCGGTCGGGCGTGGCGGGAATTTTGTGGATGCGCACTCCGATCGCGTCATGAATCGCGTTGAGAATCGCGGGGGCGGTAGGAATCACCGCCTGCTCGCCAATGCCCTTCGCGCCGAACGGGCCGATCGACGAGGGGTGTTCAATCAAAATCGATTCAATTGGAGGAATATCGCCGGCCGATGGAATGAGATAGTCGTGCAGGTTTTCGCCTTTGCCGGGAAAGAATTCCTCCATTAAGGCCATGCCCAGGCCCTGCGCGACGCCGCCCTCGATTTGTCCTTCAATCAGTGTGGGATTGATGGCGCGGCCAACATCGTGCGCGGCGATCACTCTCAGGACGCGCACCGTGCCGAGAACGATGTCGACTTCGATTTGCGCCATGTGCGCACCGAATCCGAAGACGGCATACGGATTGCCCTGGCCATTCTCATCCAGCGGACTGGTCGGCGGATCAAACGTCGCCTCCGCAGTGATCACGTAACCGTGCGCGTCGAGCGGCAATTCTTCGAGAGGCAGAGTTGTACGCTTTCCATTTTCCACAGCGGTCACCGCTCCGTTGCAGAACTCGATGGTCGCGCAGTCGCACGCTTCGGCCAACTTCAAGATTTCGTCGCGCAATTTTGCTCCCGCCATGTGAGCCGCTTTGCCGGTCACGAAAGTTTGCCGCGAGGCAGAAGTCTTACCGCAATCGGGAGTGATGTCCGTGTCTCCCGAAACCAGGTCGAATTGCGCCACGGGTGCGACGAGTGCGTCAGCGCAAATCTGGGTGACGACGGTATTCGATCCCTGACCGATGTCGACCGCACCTTGATGCAATGCGATGCGGCCATCACGCTTCAATCCGACGCGCACGGTGGACGGATTCGGCAGCGACGTATTGCCGCATCCATACCACATGCCGGCTACACCCACTCCGCGACGCAACGGCCCAAGCGCACTCGCGTTAAACGTTGGCGCTTCCTTGCGCGCGGTCTGCCACTTCGGGCGCAGGGCCTCGAAGCAGGCGCGAATGCCCACACCCTCGCCGAGCACTTGTCCCGTCACCGTCGGAGTGTCGTTGTCCAGCGCATTCAGGATGCGAAATTCCAGCCGGTCCATGCCAACACGATCGGCGAGATCGTCGTAAAGTTGCTCTTGCGCGATTGCCGCCTGGGGCACGCCGAATCCGCGAAACGCACCCGCGGGAACAATGTTGGTGTGTACGGCCCGAGTCAAGGCGCGATAGTTCGGAACGCGATACGGTCCCGACGCGTGTACCGGCACGCGCCCGGCAACCGTTGGTCCCCAGGAAGAATATGCACCCGTGTTAAAGTCGGCGGCAAAGTCGAGCGCGGTCAGCTTTCCGTCGCGCGTGGCGCCGGCACGGAGACGCATGCGCGCCGGATGCCGCTTCGTCGTCGAGATGATCGATTCGGTCCGCGAATACACCATGCGCACCGGTCGCCCCAACTTCCATGCGGCCAGCGCGACGAAGGGCTGCACCGAGAGATCGAGCTTGGACCCGAACCCTCCGCCGACGGCAGTGGGAATAATGCGCACGTTCCCCGCGCGGATTCCGAGAATCTTCGCGATGTCGTCGCGGTCCATGTAGGGAGACTGCGTGCAGGCTTGAATCTCGATGCGATCGCCGACGCGTCGCGCGAAACCGGCCTCCGGCTCGATGTAGGCGTGCTCGACGAATGCGGTCTCGAAGTCGCCCTCGGCCGTGACGTCCGACGCGGCGAGCGCTTTTTCTACGTCGCCGCAAACCACGCGGCCGCGGACGAGAACATTTTCTTCGCGCTGCTCGTGAATTCGGGGAGCACCAGGTGCGAGCGCGTCATCGATCGTTTTGAGCGCAGGCAATTCTTCCCAACGGACGGGAAATTCCGCGAGGTCGAGTGCT
>JBEKWZ010000636.1:0-3387 GCA_049512555.1 Candidatus Sulfotelmatobacter sp.
ATGTTCATGCAAGAAATAATCCCGGCCGGGGCGACGATCTCGGAGCTTAAGAAGAAGGCAGAAAGATGCGAAGAGAAAGCCAAGCAAGTATCTGAACCCGAGGCCGCGAAGTTGAGGGAAGAAGCGCTTCTATGCCGGGAATGGATCGCGGCGCTGCGATCTGGCAAATGGCATTCGTAGGGTCATATTTTGGTTCTGAGTGTAATGATTCCATAACAATGTTGCCGGTTAGCAAGCCACACGGGAGTTATCGTACGCATTATGTCGCCAGCTCCCCAGTTGCCTCCCAAAGACAATCCAGTGAGGTATGCTCTTGGTGGGACAATTCCCAAGAGAGATGAGTGAAGGCGTCCAGACGACTAGCGGGAGTTGGTGGAAAACCTCGCTATTGAAGCGCGTAGCCGAACTGCGGCACCGTGAGCATCAGCTGATTCTGGTTTTGGCGCTGGTGATCGGCGCATTGACTGGCTTGGCGGTCGTAGCGTTCATCCTGCTGACGGAACGACTGGGGATGCGCCTGTATCCGGTGGGCGGGGCTCCGTGGCGACGCCTCCTGTTCCCGGTCGTGGGTTCGCTCGGCATCGGATACTTGCTGTATCGCTATTTTCCCAACGCGCGTGGCAGTGGCGTGCCGCAGACGAAAGCCGCACTGTATGCACGCGAAGGACGTATCCTGCTGCGCACTGTGCTGGGCAAGTTTTTCTGCACGTCGGCAACGCTTGCCAGCGGAATCCCGCTGGGGCGCGAAGGACCGTCGGTTCAAGTTGGAGCAGGGATCGGTTCCGTGCTTGGGCGGCTTCTCGGACTGCGCCCCGAACAAGTAAAGAAACTGATTCCGGTGGGCGCGGCGGCAGCTATTGCAGCCGCGTTTAATACGCCTCTGGCGGCGGTGCTGTTTGCGCTCGAAGAGATCGTGGGCGATCTTAACGCACCCGTGATGGGCGCAGTGGTGCTGGCTTCGGCGACTGCTTGGGTGGTCCTGCGTGTTTTGCTCGGCAACAATCCCCTCTTCAAGGTTCCGCAATATCAACTGGTCCATCCGCTGGAGTTTGCGGTCTATGCGGTGCTCGGCGTGGCTGGCGGTGTGGTTTCGGTGGCCTTCACAAAGCTCTTGCTGGGTATGCGGGCGCGCTTCCTGCGGTTCCCGCAGAACACGGTCTGGTTCCAACCAGTCGCGGGCGGGCTGCTGGTCGGTCTAATGGGCTGGTTTGTCCCGCAGGTTCTGGGCGTAGGTTATGGGTTTGTCGGCGACGCGTTGAACGGACGGATGGCGTTCAACCTGATGGTACTGCTGGTGGTTCTGAAACTTTTCGCCGTCACCACTAGTTATGCTTCGGGCAATGCGGGCGGTATTTTCGGACCGTCTTTGTTTATTGGCGCGATGCTTGGAGGTACGGTGGGAACCGTGGCTCATCATTTGTTCCCAGCTTACACAGCGACGCCGGGCGCTTATGCTCTGGTTGGGATGGGCGCGGTGTTCGCGGGGATCGTGCGTGCTCCCATGACATCGGTGCTGATGATCTTTGAGATGACGCAGGATTATGCTGTGATCGTCCCGCTGATGATTGCCAATTTAGTGAGTCTTTTCATTGCTTCACGGTTGCAGCACGAGCCCATCTACGAGGCGCTGGCCGTGCAGGATGGCATACACCTGCCGACGGCGGAGACGCGCCGACGACACGGTCGGCGTCAGGTTGGGACGGTCATGCAAAGTGCGGGCCTGTTGCTGCCTTCCGAAATCACGGTTCGGGAAGCATGGGAACGGGTTCGCTCAAGCGAATCCCGAGCGTGGCTAGTGACCGATCGACGTGGTGTCATTGGCGTGATTAACCTTGCAAAGCTGGAGCGAGAGATAGCCGAAGGCGCGGATAAGAAGCTCTGTGAGTTGGTGGATGCGGTGGTTTTTCCGCACGTCCACTCCGATCAAGAGCTTGATTTGGCGCTGGAGCGCATGGGAGCAAACCAGATTGAAATCCTACCGGTAGTGAGCCGTGCAGATGTGCATAAGTTGGAAGGCATCGTGACCCTGCGCGATGTATTGGATTCATACGGTGTCAGTTCGCCTGATCGAGCGTAGGCTCAACCGACGCATACCTCCCGTAGCGCGGGCTTCTCGGAAGTCAACTGCTGCAATCAGGCCTTTACCCGCATTGACCATGGCAATCACAACGGGCGTACGCTGGGGAATATGAAGCGCGTGGTCATCCTAGGTCCGGGGGCGTCAGGCAAATCGACTCTCGCGAGGCGCTTAGGTGAAATCACAGCACTGCCGGTGATCGAACTTGACAAGGTCTTCTGGCGGCCAGGTCTGGTCGCAACACCCCGCGATGAGTGGGTGGTTCTACAGGAGAAGCTGGTCACGGAAGAGGGATGGATCATGGATGGTGACTTGGGTCCCTACGATGCTGTCGAGGTTCGGCTTCGAGCAGCGGACACCGTCATTTTCCTGGACTTCTCCCTTGCCCGCTGTGCTTGGCAGGCAATCCGACGATCTCGCGAGCGTGCCGACTTCTGGCGTTGGCTCGTGGCGTACCGCTTTCAAAGCCGTCCGATTCTCATGCAGGCAATCGCTGCCCACGCGGCATCTGCGCATCTCTGGGTATTGCGTGACCCTCACGCACTCAGATCGTTCGTTGCGGACGTTGATCGCAAAACTCTGCCCTGAGTCCTTGCCCCAGGGTCCTGCCAGCTTCAACTCATACGTGTTGTTAAACAGGCGTTGATTCATTTGAAAAGTTTGACTGAGCTGGTCGGGTCAACCACAGAATTGGTATTCCTAGCATCGCCAGGAACTGGGACATATACACGCCCGAGTCGGTTGTCTAAACTGGAGGGCAGGCAACATCTATGTCTTCCTTCTCCAGCAGAAAACATGCGGGCACTGGTACGACGAGCGCCCAACCCGCTGTGGCCGAACCTTCATTTGCCGAACGCGCCCGAACGCTGCTATATCTGACCCGCGTCGGCAGCCTCTCGACTCTCTCCCGCAAGCAGCCGGGATTTCCGTTCGGATCGGTAATGCCGTATGGGCTGGACGAACAAGGGCGTCCAATTTTTCTCATCAGCACGATGGCGATGCATACCCAGAATTTGAAAGCGGACCCACGCGCCAGCTTGCTCGTGACCCAAAACGACGCCGCCAGCGATCCGCTCGGCTCATCACGGGTCACACTGGTCGGGAACGCTCTGCCAGTGCCGGATTCGGAAGTAGCTGACGCCCGCAGGATCTACCTGTCCAGCCATGCCAACAGCAAGTATTGGGTGGATTTTGAGGACTTTTCTTTTTATCGCCTGGATGTGGTGGACATTTATTACGTCGGGGGCTTCGGAGTTATGGGCTGGGTGCCCGCTCCCGAATATGTAAGCAGCCAGCCGGATCCTCTCGCT
>JBEKWZ010000637.1:0-6524 GCA_049512555.1 Candidatus Sulfotelmatobacter sp.
TCAATTTGTGCCTTCCGGCAAGGTGCTGCATGTGCTCAACGTGCCCTCGCCCGCGGCTACGGCGTCGCTGGCTATCGGCAAGGCGATTGTCGATACGGCGGCTGCTAGTTTTGGGCTTTCCTGAAAGTCCCGCGGTCGACCATATTTGTTTAGACCGGTCCTCTTGCAAAATTAACCGCGTTAGAACGTTAGCCGCAGGCTCATCTGAATCTGCCGCGGACTGCCGATTGTTTTGTTGGTAATGCCGAGGCCGCTTAGTGTCGGACAAACGTACAGGGCCGTGTACGTTGAGTCGCACGGCGGAATTGTTGAGGGCTGGGTCGCATACGGGAAGCCCTGAAAGTTGATGTTCTGGCTTACGTCATCGATGGGGATATCGAAGCTCGCCGTGTTGGTCAGGTTGAAGACGTCGAAGGTGTATTTCAACGAGACTTTCTCGGTGAGCTGCGTAACCTTGGCGATGGAGATGTCGGCGCGGCGCTGCCAGGTTTGGCGGAAAATGTTGCGCTCCCCACTGGCGATGAAGTTTGTCTCGTAGGGGTCGTTGCTCGGAATCGCGCCGTTCAGGTCTCCTGGATTCAGCAAAGGCAGCCCAAAGCAAGATGCCTTCAGCGCATACGAATTGGGGTCGTCCGGATTCGCATGCGCTCCGGAAGAGCCTGTCAGCGCCTGTTTGGGACTGCAGCCGGAGAGCGGAACCACGGGGTTCGTGATGCCGTCGTTCACACCGTAGAAGATGCTGCCCACGGCTCCCGAATAATCGACAACGCTGTAGGGCTGCCCGCTTTGAATGACCGTCAAGCCGGAGATGGCCCAGCCGTCGACGATCTTGCCCTTCAAGGAAGACAGCGAGAAAAATTTCGGCAGTTCGTAGGTGTAAGTGAAATTGAAAACATGCTTGCGGTCAAAGTCAGAGAGGCCGTAGCCGGAACGCAACTCCTGCGGGTTGTTGCCGTTGTAGAACAGGCCCATGGCGCTCTGCTCGTCGGTGGCGTGGGAGAAGGTGTAGGAGGCGCCGACGGATAATCCGTGACTCATACGCTTTTCCACGTGGGTCTGCAAGGCATGGTAAGCCGAGATGCCGGCCGCGGTGTAGGACTCGGACTCGGCGGAATAGCCGATGTAGGGAACGCGCAGATCGACGTTGCCGCCTTCGAAGGTTTGCTGATACGGCTGACCGTTGGGCAGGTTAATCGATGGATACGGGAAGACTGTGTTCTCCGTGACGATCGAATACCCGTAAGTGTAGTCCTGCTCGATCGGTGTGCCCGCCCGAGTGGGGTTGGTTGGCGATGCGATCTCAGCCTGGTTGAAGGGCAGGGGAACAATCTCATGGCGGCCTAGGTTCCCGACGTATCCAATTTCAAATACCAGATCGTTGCGGGGCTGCCATTGAATGTCGAGCGTCTGGTTCATGGTGTAAGGCAGCTTGTTGGCGCGGTTGTAATCGGCGAACGAGAATAGCGGAGCGCCGCTTTCGATGTCGCCTGCATTGGGCAGGTTCAGATCGGCGGGGTTGCCGCTGGGCCCTGGCCCGAGCGCTGTGCCCCACGGGGCTTCGAAGGGGCTGCAATTGGAATATCCGTAAGTGCTGCAGGACTGCTGGTTCACCCACGGTGGAGTCTGGTTCACACCGAACGGTCCGCCGGCGATTACGCCGGAGGCAAAGCCTGGGGAAAGGTAAGTGAAGAGTTCGCCGCGATCGTAGTACAAGCCCCAGCCGGCGCGAACCACGACCTTGTCGTTAAACGCCCGCGGACTCCAGGCCACACCTACGCGCGGGGCGATTCCCCATTGCCGGCCGGTGAGAGTGGAATCGCTCACGCCTTTCGTGGGGAAGTCGGGATTGTTGCCGGCGACGATGAAACCGTTGTTGGTGATGGTGTCTGAAGTTGCGTCGTAGCTGTACTGCGAGGGGTCGAAGTTGAAGATGCGGCCGTTCTTTTCTCGCAGTCCTCCGTGATAGTCGAAGCGGATGCCGGCGCTGAAACTCAGGTTGGGACGAACCTGAAATTTATCTTGAACGTACCAGCCAGTTTCGTTGGAGCGGTAGTAGCGGTTGGCGTCGCCCTGCAGGAAGGTGGTTGCAATGAAGCCGTCGGCCGTGTAGGTGACGGGATTACCGGTGAGGAAGTCATCCCAGTTCACGAATCCGATCATGCCCGAGTTCGTTCTTTCATCGCGCGCGTTGAGCTGAGTGTAGGAAAAGCTTCCGCCAAAAGTGATCGTGTGTTTTCCGCGGTTCCAAATGGCGTTGGCGGAAGGCATCCAGCGGTTTTGGAAGATGCCGGTGAATGCGCCCTGCGAAGCGGCGGTCGAGCCGATGGTGGTTCCGGCGTTGAAAACGAAATTTGTATTCAGGGGGGAGTCGTTTCCCAGATCGTCGACGATCGTGATCCCGGGAAAAACGTTGGAGCCAAGATTATTGATGCCCACGGATGCGGGTGAAAACGGCTGGCCGATCGTGCTGTAGACCTTTTCTCGAATGAAGCCGAACACTTCGGCGATGCTGAAGTTTGGTGTGATGGATTGAGTATTGGTGATGGAAGCAACTTGACTGCCCGCGTCGAGGAATTGTGGGAAGCCCTGAACAGCGGAGAACCCGAAAGGCGCCGTCGTGGGATCGTGCTGGTAGTAATACTTCAACGACAAAGTGTCTTTGGAACTGGCCTGGTAGTCGATATCGGCGACGGCCTGATCGGATATGAAATACGCGGGCTGGGTGAGGAAAACATTTTCCGGGAAATTCAGGCTGGGCGCGAAATTCGGATTTGCCGATGGGAATAGATACTGGCCGTTGGGAAACTTGTATTGCAACAGCGCGAGCGCCGTCGAATCAACCCCGGCTGCGGTGAGACAGGGTTCGGGTGCTGGCGCCGGGCCGCAGCCGGGTCGGAAATTCTCGTTGTCCACGGCTGCCAGCGTCGCCGGATCACGCGCGTCCGTAAGTCCGGTCGGCACTGCGGTGCGCGAGGTTCCGATTTCCAGGTCGGAAGCGTGGGTGTGCTGGTAGCTGATGTAGCCGAAGAGCTTGTCTTTAATGAGTGCGCCACCCAGCGCGCCGCCTGCGGTGTAGCGATGTAATTGAGGCACGTCTTCATTGGCAGGAATGTTGGCGTCTTGCTTGTAGAAATACGGGGCGGCGTTGAAGGCGTCGGTGCCGCGGTGGCCATAAAGTATGCCGCGTGTTGACGCGAAACTCCTGGACGGTTTCGGGAGCGGGGGTGGGCAAGGCCTGGCCGATGGCGAGATAGGGCGACGCGCTGCTCTGAATTACCTCGGCCGTGGTGCTGCCGGCGCCCGAAACACCGGTGTTATTCACAATGCGGGCCGAGGCTACCGAACTCGTGCTCTTGCCGTTGAACAGGTTGCTGGCGTCGACACCGTTCAGAAGAAACGTATTGCTGGTGTCACGTTGACCATTGGCCCAGATCGGCTGATTGCCGAGGCCTTGGTTGACGCCCGTGCCGGCGGGCAGCTCGGCGTTCACGCCGGGAGAGAGAATTGCTAGTCCGGTGAAACTCCCCGTCGGCAGCGGCACTTCATCGATTTGCTCCTTCTCGAGAATGTAGCCGTTGGTGGTGTCGACCGCGTTCATGGCCGGGGTGGCTTGCACCTCGACAGTAGTTCCGACCTGGCCGACCTTCATGGAGATGTTCAGGGTTGCGGTTCGATCCGCCTGCACCAGAATGGAGGGCAGCTTCTGGGTTTGGAATCCGTCGTGTTCGACGGTGACAGTGTAGGTGCCGATGGGCAGATTGACGAAGTCGTAGGCGCCAGCGCCATTAGTTTTCAACGTGCGCGTAAGTTTGGTTTGATCCCCGACAATGGTGACGGTGGTGTCGGGCAGCACGCTGCCACTCTTGTCGGCGACGGTTCCGGTAATTCCGCCGAGAGTTTGCTGCGCCACCGCGCACAGGGAAAGTTCGAGCAGCACGGCCACGAAGAAAATGCCAGGCTTCATCTTCTTCGTCAGCGTCGTCGTTTTCATTGTCATCTATGTAAACCTCGTCAGGGTAGAAACACGAATCCAAAGCAGCCGCGGACGGTCGCACCCACTGCATGACTTTCTAACGACTGGCCGGGGAGCTGGTTGGCTCCGCACTTGCTCCGCGCACTACTTCACGCTGCTGGGCTGGAAAACTCTGCCGCCAAATGTACGCGAACTCGGGCGAAAGCGGAAGCCGGAGCTTCAGTGAAAATTCTTTTGGCCGGAATCACTAATTTTTATGGCTTTGGGGTTGCGATGGTCGCCGCCATTGGGGGCCGCTTGCCGCGCGCACGGATTAGAAACCATCCCAGTCCGGCGATCAAATACGCGAGAAAGATGTAAGGCAGCTTGCCGTAAGGCCCCTCGGGCATCGGATAGAGATTGCCGACCAGAGCCAGCAGCATGGCAGCCGCTGCGAGCCAAGGGATGATCTGTGCGCCAGACTTGAACGCTTCATGGTGCCGCAAGTAACGCGGCAGGGCAACGCAAACCAGTGCGTAGGCGACGATGAAGCCGTAGGTCGCCAGCGCGCCCAGCCAGCCGTAGACGTCCAGACCGCTGGCCCCGCGAGCCGCCAGCACAGCCACCGGCAGGACCGCCGCGATGCCGGTGACGACAACGGCGCGGCTGGGAGTATGGTTGCGGGCATGAGTGGCGCAGAACCATTCATGGGCGAGCCCGTCGTGCGCCATGCGCAACAGTACGCGAGCCGCGGCGGTGATGCAGGCCAGAGTTCCGGCGAACAAGCTCACCAATGCTCCAATGTCGATGAGTAATCCAAGAACCGGCACACCGCCCACTTGCGCGACCACGTACATGGGGGCTTCGCTTTTTCCCAGATCCTGGCCCACGGTATGAAATCCCAATATTTCCGCGTACGCGCACACTGTGAAGAAAACTCCGGCCAGTACTGCGGTCTGAATCACCGCGCGCGGAATCGTCTGCAGCGGGTTGCGTGCTTCCGCGCCCAGCGTGGTCGCGCTTTCAAAACCAACAAAGCTGAACAGCGCCAATACCAGGCCGAGCCGGAGTCCGCTGCCGGTCATGCCACGCAGGTGGAGTTGATCGCCGTCCAGGTGCCAGCCGTGACGGAGTAACACCAGCGCCACGACGATGACAATTACCGAGACCGACGCGGCTTCGATCCACAACATGAGGCGCGCGGAAATCTTCACGTCGCGATAGGCGATCCAGATCGAAATTCCGGTGACCAGCAGCGACAGAAACACGGCGGACAAAGCGTGCCCCGTGGCATCGCGCAGCAATAGGTTTGCATAGTGATAAAAGCCCCCGATCACGCTCGATCCGGTTGCAACGTAGGCCAGCAGCAGGCTCCAGGCGACGGTCGCCGAGAGCCAGGGCGGCAGCGTCATGGATGCATACGTATAGAGCGAACCCGGAGAAGCCGAGTGCCGGGCGTAGCGGGCGATGCACAGCCCCACCAGAAATATTGCGCCGGTAGCCAGCACGTAGGCGAGCCAGGTGCCGTTGCCCGCGAGCGCGCAGACCAGCGGAATCGTGGCGGCCGGCGTGGTGGTCGGCGCCATGGTGGAAACCGACTGCGCCAGAGTTTCCATGGGCGAAAGAATTCCGCGCTGCAAACCATAGTCCTCGCTTAGGGCAGGTTGCGGCCGCGTGGGCTCCATCGGCTAGTTGCTCCTTTGTCGACCAACTTCAATTGGGGTGGGATTGTACAACAGCCGCTGGAGGACTTGCCGCTGCGTCCCTGATTAGAAGAAAAACGAATCCGTAGCAACCGAAATGAAGTTCGTCAGGTTTTGGGCACTCGTGCTAGTGTGGCGTTCTGAGCTGGCGGTTTCTTTGTTCAGGAAAAATGTTTGGAAGAATTGGACGCAAGTTCCGCGGCGCGGCTTGGAGGTCGATATGCGAGTCTGCCCCAACACTGGATGCGTGGCTTTTGGCCGCATCGTCTTCTCGGTTGCAACCCGCTGCCCACTGTGCCGGTGGGATCTGAAGGCCGCTCTCCCTGCTAGTGAGACAGGGCCGCAGCCGAAGCCGGATCAGCATCTTCCTTCGCCCCGCTGACGGTGCGGATTGACCCCGAGTTACTTGCCGATATCCTCATTCCATAGGTCGGCATGTGCGCCGATGAATTCGCGCATCAGGCGGACGCATTCCGCATCGTCGAGAACCACGACGCTGACCCCATGCTGCCGGAAAAGGTCCTCGGCTCCCACGAAGTTTCGATTTTCTCCAATCACTACGCGCGGAATGCGGAACAACAACGCTGTACCCGTGCACATAATGCAAGGGCTGAGAGTGCTGAACAGCGTCAACTCAGCCCAATCGCGTCGCCGGCCCGCTTTGCGGAGGCAGACTGTTTCCGCGTGAGCGGTCGGATCGCCGCTTTGAACTCGCAGGTTATGTCCTCGGGCTACGATCTGACCTTGCGGGTCGGCCAGCACCGAACCGATCGGCAAGCCTCCTTCGCGCAGCCCTTTCCGAGCTTCTTCGAGAGCTTCCTGCAGTAATGCTTGATCGTTCACGATTCTCCGAATGGTGGATACAGCCG
>JBEKWZ010000638.1:0-3370 GCA_049512555.1 Candidatus Sulfotelmatobacter sp.
AGGTTCAGCGCCGGATCGCTGCTCGACGGCAGCACCACGGGATAAAGCGCAAACGCCGCGCCCACGAGCATTCCCACGATATACAGAGCTGACGCAACGAAGGCCATCTTGTCCGCGCGCTTCAGCATGCCGTGCATCATGACGGCAAGCGCGCCGAACACCAGGACCGGGATAAGGAATCCGATGGCGTGGTGTTTGTAGTTGTCGAGCACACCCGGGCGGATGGAGACCGTCGCTATCAATCCGACGACGGTCAGAAGCAGTTGCAGCGGCCACGCCCGTTGCGCGACCCTCCGCGCCCGGCGGTTCAAGTCGCCTTCCGTTTTCACCGCAACGTATAAAGAACCGTGGGCGGTCAGCGTGACCAGCGCGATCACGCCGGTGAGAACCGTGTACCAGTCGAGGATGCCGTTATTAGTCCCGACCCTAAAGTTGGTCCACAGCGGTTCGAAGAAGTAGTGATCCGCGCCCAGAGGAACGCCGCGCACCACATTTCCCAGGGCAGCGCCGAAGAAAATCGTCAGCAGCACGCTGGAGACGCAGAAGACAACATCAAAGAATCCCAGCCAGACAGGATTCTGCATGTGCGCGCGCAGTTCGATACCGATACCGCGCAGCATGAGCAGCCAGAGCACCATCATGAGCGGAAGATAGAAGCCGCTGAAACTGGAGGCGTAGAGCAACGGGAACGCGAAATACAGCGTGCCTCCGGCGGCGAGCAGCCAGACTTCGTTTCCGTCCCACACCGGGCCGATGGCGCGCATGATGCTGCGCCGCTCGTCGGGCGTCCGGGCGGCGCCCAGGTAAATCACACCGGCTCCCAGGTCGAAACCATCGAGCACCACATACGCTGCCACCATGACTGCAACAATCATGAACCAAAGCGTTGCCATGAGTCCTCTCTCAAAACTTCCCCCAAAGATCTTGTCATTTCGAGCGAAGCGAGAAACCTGCTTCGTTGCTGGCGCCGACAGACAGCAGGTTCCTCGTCGCTTACGCTCCTCGGAATGACAACATTCGGAGGAGGGTCAGCCGAGTCGGCGGCGCTACTCTAATGTGCCGATCCCTCGGCTTCGGGCCCTTGTTCGATTTCGCGCCGCACCAGAAACAGGAACAGAATTCCGAGCACGGTGTACATGCCCATGAAACCTAACAAAGTGAACAAGCCATTCCCCGCCGAGACCGTCTTCGAATAGCCGTCGGCAGTGCGCATGAGCGAATAAACCAGCCAGGGCTGCCTTCCCAGCTCGGCCGTCATCCACCCGGCCGTGTTCGCAATGTAGGGGAATGGCAGGGCCAGCAACAGAATCCATAGCATCCAGTGGCTGGAAAACAACTTGCCGCGCCAGAGCAGTAACGCCGCCACCACTGCAATCGCAATGAAGAGCGTCCCCAGCCCAACCATGATGTGATAGCTGAAATAAAGCAGCTCGATGCTGGTCGGCCACTCGTCTGCAGGGAAAGCGTTCAAGCCTTGCACCTGCGCCGTCCACGCCCGATACGTCAGAAAACTGAGCGCGTTCGGAATCACCAGCGGATTGTCGATCTTGCGCTCTTCCACGTTGGGCTGTCCGACCAGCACCAGAGGCGCTCCCGGCTGGCTGGCAAACAAGGCCTCCATGGCGGCCAGCGTCACCGGCTGGTTCTGAGCAATCATGCGCCCCTGGCCATCGCCGGTAGGAAACAGCTGCAATACGCTAAAGATGAGTCCGGCCACAACTCCCACTCGAACGAAGATGCGGCCGTGCGCCTGAAACTTGCCCCACAGCAGATAAAACGCGCCTACCGACGCCATGACGAACGCGCCCGTGATCACGGCACCCGACATATTGTGCGCATATTGCCACCAGGCCCACGGATTCAAAACCAGCGCCCAAAAGCTGGTCAACTGCACCGATCCGTCGGCGGCCTTGGCGTAGCCCACGGGATGCTGCATCCAGGCATCCGTCGCGACGATGAAGAATCCCGAGAGCCACGACCCTAGAAACACGGCCACCGCCGACCACCAGTGCGCCCGCGGACTAAGCCGCTTCTCCCCGTATAGGAACAGGCCCAGGAATGCCGACTCGAGGAAGAAAGCGAACATGCCTTCCATGCCCAGGGTCTGGCCGATCACGCCTCCGGCAAAACGCGAGAAGTGTGACCAGTTAGTGCCAAACTGAAATTCCATAGGAATACCGGTGACCACGCCCAGCACGAAGTTAATTCCGAAAATCCGCGCCCAGAAGCGCGCCGCCTGGTGGTAAGTCTCATCGTTGCGGCGAAGCGCCAAAGTCTTGAGCACTACGATCAGCGGCGCAAGACCCATGGTGAGTTGTGGAAAGAGGTAGTGGAACGTAACGGTAAATGCGAAGTGAAGGCGATGAACTAAGAGGGCACTATCCATGAAAACCTCGAATCGCCAGCTAGACTAAAACTTTCCTCAGAACTTAATATGTGATGCAAATCACAACAGTCTCTAGAAATCAGCGCGCCTTGCGCCGCCGTTCCGACTCGGAGCGCCGGATCTCGCGCCGCCGTCCGGCGTCATCGTAGCGGCGCTGTTGCTCTTCCGTCTCAGGAATCACGGGCGCGATTTTCACGCGCTTGCCGGCGCTATCGATAGCCACAAACGTCAAGTGGGCAGAAGCCACGTGTTGAGATGTGTCGGCAATGTAGTTCTCAACGAAGACTTTCACTCCAACTTCCATCGACGTCTGGAATACGCGGTTGACCGAAGAGCGCAGAATCACGAGATCTCCCACCCGCACCGGCACCAGAAAGTCGATGTGATCGACGGACGCTGTGACGACGTAGCTGCGGGAGTGACGATGTGCGGCCATGGCGCCGGCCAGATCGATCCAGTGCATCAGGCGCCCGCCAAGCAGGGCGGCCAGCGGATTTGCGTCATTCGGCAGCACGATTTCCGCCATCTCGGATTGCGAATCTCGAACCGGGCGGGGTATGAGCAAATCATCGGTCATCAGCACTTTCCTTTCGTGGCACGGCCGCGGTTTTTCACGACCATCCCGCTCACGCTTTCTTTTTCAGATACGACTCCAGAAAACATTCCGCCATCTTTTGGATACGGGTGTCATCGTGCCTTCGAAGCCAAACCGCTTGCGCCAGATCAAATTCCAAATCCCCATTTTCGACAGGCCGGTGATCTAGCTCGCAAACGTAACGGAGCAGCAGGACGCGGGCCCGGAGACCGGCGACATCTCGTCCGGGCCGCAGGTCAACGTCGCGCGGAGCGGAGACTGCGAATCGCACTGCATCCCACACGCGGTCCCCTGGCGACCAGTTGCAACTGCTGGCATAACCAAGATTGCAGAATGCTTCCAGAACATCCTGCGTGGGCAACTCGCCTTCGTGGCCGGGAGCCGTGCAG
>JBEKWZ010000639.1:0-3368 GCA_049512555.1 Candidatus Sulfotelmatobacter sp.
CTGCGAGACACATGTGTGACCTCCCAACCTCAGCGGCTAAAGCCGTCGTCGTTTTGGCGATCTTCTGGCACGAGTGGAACTCGTGCCCTTCCCGATTCTGGTAGCGCCGGCGTCCCGCCGGCTGTCGCGAGCGCGTCCCGCGCTCGCGTCCATCCCGCTTACTGGGGGCGAGTCGTCCACGCAACAGGCCCCGAGACGGCGGCACTACATCCTGCTCATCACCGCTTGCCCTAGCGCGATCCCACCATCGTTCGGCGGCACGCGCTGGTGCGTGTACACGACAAAGCCGCGCGACTCTAGCGCAGCCGCCGCGTGCTCCGTCAAATATCGATTCTGAAAAACCCCACCGCTCAGCACGACCTGCTTGAGCTTTGCACCAGCGGCGACTTCCACGATCCAGGCGACCAGCGCGTTGTGGAACCGGGCCGCAATCAGCGGAACCGTGACGCCCGCGCGCTTGTCGGCCACCACAGCCTGAATCACAGGACCCCAATCTCCACCCGCTAAAGCATACGCCTCTTCGGTGCGCGAAAGGCCGATTTCATTTTCCAGCAGCATGGCCGCCTGGCCCTCAAAACGGTTCTGCCGGGCCACGCCGACCATGCACGCTACCGCGTCAAATAGTCGACCCACGCTCGTGGTGGGCACCACGTTGACCCCGTGCCGGAGCATATACAGGATCTTTGCTTCGTCCAATCGGGGATTCCCCCGCGATCGCTCTTCCGCACCAGGGGATTCGGTTTGGAAACCACTGCCCGGCGAACGATCACCCGGCAAATCACCGCTCGACACAGCATCGACTTCGAACAGCAGGCTCGTGGCTGATCGCCAGCCTTCGCGCACCGCTGCATCGCCACCCGGCAGCCCGAATGCCCGCAGGTGCGCGATGCGCTTGAACTCGTTCCCTTCTGCGTAGAAAAATTCTCCACCCCAGATCGCGCCGTCGAGCCCATATCCCGTGCCGTCCCACGAGACGCCGAGGTACGCACCCTCCACATTGTTCTCTGCGGCACAGGCGGCCACATGCGCCTGATGGTGCTGAATACGAATCACGGGTAATCCTGATTGCTCCGCCCAGTGCGTTGAAGCGTAGTCCGGATGCAGATCGCAGGCCACAACCTCCGGCTTGAAACTATAAAGACGGCACAAGTCGTCGATCGCTCTCTCGAACGCCGCCCGGGCCTCGACGGTTTCGAGATCGCCAATGTGCTGGCTGAGGAAAACGTCCTGGCCCACGCCGATAGCAACCGTGTTCTTAAGATGTCCGCCAACCGCGAGCACCGGCGGCAGCGTCTGGCGAATATGGATTCCCAGCGGCGCATAGCCGCGCGCCCGGCGCAGAATTCCGGCGCGGCCACGCGTCAGCCGCACCACAGAATCGTCGCACGCCCGGACGATCGGCCGGTTGTGCATCAGGAAGTGGTCGGCAATATCTTTCAGCCGATCCGCGGCTTCCTCGTTGGCAATCGCGATAGGCTCGTCGCTACGGTTGCCGCTGGTGGCGATCAGCGGAAACCGGCACTCTTCCATCAGCAAATGATGCAGCGGCGAGTAGGGCAACATCACGCCCAGATACGGCGAACAGTGCGCGACATTTCGCGCAAGGTTGGTGCCGGGCTTGGGCTGCAGCAACACAATGGGCGCGGCCTGCGATTCGAGCAGTTGCACTTCGGCCGCAGAAGTTTCGCAGTAGCTCCGCGCCACTTCGAGCGAAGGCATCATCACGGCAAACGGCTTTTCCTCGCGATGCTTCCGCTCGCGCAGCCGCGCCACGGCATCGCGATTCCGCGCATCGACCAAGAGCTGGAATCCTCCGATGCCTTTGAGCGCGACGATTTCCCCTTGCCGCAGCGCCTCCACCGCATCTTCAATGGTGCCTCCCAGCTGCGGCCCGCATATCGGACAGGCGTTGGGCTGCGCGTGGAATCGCCGGTTCGCCGGATCTTCATATTCCTCGCGGCACGCGGGGCACAGCGCGAACCCGCGCATCGTCGTATTGGGCCGGTCATACGGAATGTCGACAACAATTGTGTAGCGCGGCCCGCAATTGGTGCAGTTGGTAAACGGATACTGAAAGCGCCGATTGCCCGGGTCAAACAAATCTTCACGGCAGTCGGCGCAGGTGGCCAGGTCGGGCAGTACGTTCACGGTCTTGCCGGAATCGTGGTCGCTGGCCAGAATCTCAAACCGCGTCGAGCCCTCGGCCGCCACCCACGCAGACTCGCGGACGGTTACCACCGAAGCCTTTGGCCGCTCCCGCTCCAGCCGGTGCTCGAAGCGGTTCAACCGCTCGGAAGGCCCTTCGACTTCCACCACCAGCCCCGCGGAGGAGTTCAGCACCCAGCCGGTCAGCGACATCTCCGTTGCCAGGCGGTAAACAAACGGACGGAAGCCGACTCCCTGCACGGCTCCGCGCAGCGTGATGCGCAGCCGTTGCACCGCGGGTTTTGCCGTAACCGTCATAGAAAGGACGCCTCACAGCGTAGCCCCAATCGGCTACGTCCGATTCTAAGGCTTGCGGAAGTCTGGAGGAAACGGTTCGGAGAGTAGCTGTTGCACCAGAGCTTCGGTTCGCGCCACCAGCTCGGGCATAGCTGCCTCAACCGGCAGCGAGAGTGACTCGCCATGATCAAAGCATTCGCCCGTCAATGTCATGACATAGGCGCGCGGAGTCGCCCCGTAGAGTTGTCGGGAAAGCGCGAGCACGGCACTCGGGGAAAGTTGGTGTGAAAAACTCGACTCGCCGCCTGGCAACAGGAATTTTTCGCAGCGCAGTTCCCCAGGGTTCCTTCCTGCGTCCGCCGCCGCGTCCAGAAAAATCACGGATTCGGAGCGGGTAACCACTTCGGCGAGTTCGGGCGCGAGCTGATGGCAGCGCATGATCTCGACCTCGGCTGCGGTTTTCGTGCCCGCAAATTTTCGGTCTAGCTGGTCGGCAGCGCGCCAAGCCAGGCCATCATCCGACCGCATCGGATTTCCGTAGGCGATGATCAGGACGCGTGGCATGTCCGGAGTTTACCTCGCCCCCGGCGCCGAAACTGATCGTGGCCCCAGCCACGAAGTGGCAAAAGATTGCAGCCCACGGCGCAAGCCGTGGGAATAGCGGCAAAAACCCAAAAAGCCCCGGAGGGGCGGAAGAAAAGCTGGGATAGATCTACGCGCGCGCCGCTTCGTCCAGCACTTCACCGGCAGGACTGAGCAACTGAATCCGCAGCGGCATCTCGCCGAACGCGTGGGTCGAACAGCTCAGGCAAGGATCGTAGCAGCGGATCACGGCCTCGACGCGGTTCAGCATGCCCGGAGTCAGCCGGTTGCCGTGCACAAAATGTTTGGCTACCTGCAGAACGCTGCGGTTCATGGCGAGGTTG
>JBEKWZ010000640.1:0-3366 GCA_049512555.1 Candidatus Sulfotelmatobacter sp.
CGGTAGCTTTCGATGAGCAGGGCCATGCGTTTGTGTGTTACATCGCGTTCGACAAGCTGGGCACGTTTAACTACTGGGCGCATGGAGCGACCCGCAACGGAGTTTTTGTGCGGCGCTCGCTCGACGGTGGAAGAACCTGGGAAGCGGATCACTTCCCTGTCGCTGAGCAGACCAGTTCGCCAGGGATTCCATTTGAGGACAAGCCCTGGATTGTCGCCGACAATACCAACGGCCGCTATGCTGGGAATCTTTACGTTGGGTGGACGCGGTGGAGGCTGACAGATTCCCAGATGGTGCTCGCGCGCTCTACCGACGATGGGAAGACTTGGTCACAGCCGGTTGAGATCGACGCCCATCCCGGGCTGCCGCGCGACGACAATGGCGCCGCCGAAGGATTCTCGGGCGCAGTCGGTCCCGATGGCACACTTTATGCGATTTGGAGTCAGGACGACGCAATCATGCTGACAACGTCCCGTGATGGCGGCGTGAGCTTCTCCCGGGCACGCGCCGCGATTCATACGGCACCGATCATGTTCGATATCGACACGCTGCCACGGGCCAATGGATTTCCGCAGATTGCCATCGACCCGAAAAGCAAGCGTCTCTATGTGACCTGGAGCGACTACCGCAACGGCGATCTCGATGTTTTTCTGGCGACTTCCGACGACGGCGGCAAGCACTGGTCTGCGCCAGTCCGCGTGAACAACGATCCGCTCCACAACGGCGCCGACCAGTTCTTTCAGTGGCTCGCTGTCGACCCGACAGACGGCTCCGTCAATGTGATTTTTTATGACCGCCGGCGCGATCCTGCAAACCGCAAACAGATCGTAGTTCTCGCGCGCTCTACCGACGGCGGAGGGAACTTCAGCAACTACGCCTGGACCGACGAACCGTTTGAAGTGGGCGGCGTTTTCTTCGGCGACTACAGCGGAATCGCGGCGTACGGCGGGCGCGTCTACGGCATCTGGACCGAACAACCCGCGCTTGCACCAGCGCCGGCACCCGACGCGAAGAACAAGCCTGAGGAAGGTAAAGAATCGAAAGAGGCCAAACCACAGCCGCGAGGAACGATCGTCAAAATCGGGACTGCCGACTTTACGACGTCAGACCACGCGAAGTGACCTAGCAATTGATATCTTACCGACAGAAACACGCGACAAACTAAAAGGCGATCTCCGAAGAGATCGCCTTTCGCATTTCCGCGCGGAGGCTAAAGCGGCTGAACGTTCTCAGCCTGCCAGCCCTTGGGGCCCTTGGTCACGTCAAATTGCACTGTCTGGCCCTCCTGCAGGCTCTTGAAGCCGCCTGCCTGGATCGCTGAGAAGTGCACGAAAACATCCTCGCCATTTTGCCGGCTGATAAAGCCATAGCCCTTGGCGTCATTGAACCACTTGACTGTTCCTTGTTCTGCCATGTTGATACGGTGTTCCTTTCAATCAATTTACGCTGGAGAGATTCGGAGGTACAGCTCGGCAGGTGCTGGCTGATTAGGCGAGAACTGCTCACGACCGACTCGGTCTAACGCACCCAGGAATGCTACCCCGCAGGGTGCGAACTTAGCAAGCAAATTGCTGCGGGATGCCGATCACCTCGGCGTTCCGCCCCCGTTGGCGCCACCCTCTTGCGCGGCTTTGGACTCGCGGTTTTCCAGTTCCGCCTGGCGAAGCTCGGTGGCTTCGGCCGGATCCGTGCCTGCCTTCAAGTTACTTTTTTCGAGGAAGTAGCGCCAGCCCTCATGCCGATCGGCGGAGCTTTGGTTGTTTTCGAACTTCTTCAGCGTCGACTCCGCGTTGGTTCGTCCCTTGACTACCTCGACCACTCCGGCCGATTCATAGGTACGGACGTTGTGGCGGATCACAACGTAGGAAGCCTTCATTTCGTCGTGTGTCAGATGTTCTCCCTTTACAGCCGCGAAACAGACCTACTCTGAGAGTATGCGCCCGAAGCACGATTGGCAAGTTGATTGCAGTGTGCCGGCCTTCGGACTCGGGACCTCAGACCTCAAAGATTATTCCGATTTGTGTTCTTGACGACTCGCGAGCCATATGTTACATCTTGTAACGCTACAATGACTACCACAAAACATGCACGTCTAAAGAACATGGGCGAAGTCGAGCAGCTCGTCATGGATTACATCTGGACGCACGGTCCATGTTCCTCCGAAGCTTGCCGCGAAGGGTTGGCCGCTTCCCGGCCGATGAAGGACTCCACCATTCGCACCGTCCTGCGCCGGCTGGAAGAAAAAGGCTTTCTCACGCACCAGACGGAAGGCCGGACGTTTATTTACAAGGCTTCGGACGCGCGTCAGAACGTCGCCGTGCGCGCGGTGAAAGCCATTATCGACCGCTTCTGTGGCGGGTCTGCGGAGCAGTTGGTGCTGGGCATGGTGGACAACGCCGTGCTCAACCGCAAGCAATTGGAACGCCTCGCACGCAAGATTGCTGAGAAGACGATCGCCGAAAAAAGGAACGCCGACAAATAAGAAGGGCGACCTAAGAAGGGCAACCAATGACCACTATCGCCGCCATGCCAGCGTTTATCAACGTTCTCGAATTGCTCGCGAATTCCGCCCTGCGTGCTCTGGCGCTGGCTGGCGCGGCGGGTCTTGGGCTGGCTGCATTCCGCATCAAGAGCACGACTGTGCGCCTGTTCACCTGGACTGCGACGCTCTATGCCTCCCTCGCCATGCCCCTCCTGCAATGGATGCTGCCTCCAGTGCCGGTTCCGGCCCCGGCGGTGTTTCAATCTGCGATGTCTCAGTCTGGAGTGACGCGAGTACCCGTCCAAGCATGGCATTTGCCGTCGACAGGCAAAGTTAATCTCGCCTACGAGGACGGCGCCGCTACCGCGCCCTCGCTGAAGGTGCATCGCATGGCGCCCCCGCACGCAGACGCGGCGCGCATCCTGCCGGCTCAGGCGAACCCTCCGTCGCTTCAGTCCTTGCTTCCTTCCTCGCTTCCCTCTTCATTTCTGGCATCGGTTTCGTGGAGCGTAGTCGCCGCCGGGATTTATTTCAGCGTCGCGCTGCTGCTGTTGGCGCGCTTTGCAGTGGGGCACGCATTCGGCCGCCGGCTGCTGCATGCGTCGCAGAGGATTGACGATCCGCGTGTAACCTCGAAGAGTGCATCCCACGCACAGACCTTGCGACTTGCCTCAGTTCCGCGCATCGCGGAATCCGAACTGATTTCCGTTCCGCTCACGCTGGGCATGCTGCACTCAACGATTCTGCTGCCAGCAGGCTGGCAAGAATGGGATGATTCCAAGCTGGATTCCGTCCTGGCTCACGAACTGTCGCATGTGGCGCGTCGCGATGCACTCACGCAGCGCCTGTCACTTCTGCATCGCGCGATTTTCTGGTTCAGTCCG
>JBEKWZ010000641.1:0-4344 GCA_049512555.1 Candidatus Sulfotelmatobacter sp.
CTTTTCCGAAACCCCCGATGCAGCCTATATGGGAGAGGATTTTTGTGGCTTCGGCACGCATCGTCAATGCCTTGGGGCCATCTGGAAAAACGGAAAAATGACCGCGCTTCCTAGCCTGAGGGGAGGCCAAAACAGCCAAGCTTACTGGACCAACAATCAAGGCCAGGTAGTCGGGTTTTCGGAGAACGGCACTTTCGATTCAACCTGCTCATCCTCAGTCCCTTTTCAGGTTCTCCGTTTTGAAGCTGTGATATGGGAACCAAACGGCGATGTCCATGAACTTCATCCCCTGAAGGGCGACACTGTCGGATTTGCCTTCGGGATTAACGACAAGGGCGAAGCCGTTGGCGCTACAGGTGTGTGCTCGAACACCTCGCTGCCGCCTGTGCACCCCGCTGGCGCACACGCCGTGCTGTGGGAAAAGGACGGTACGCCCACTGATCTCGGCAGCCTGGCAGGTTTGGCGCCGAACGTCGCCGGCAGTATCAATAACCTGGGTCAAGTGGTCGGAACGTCTCCGTTTTCCGATGGGACGATTCATAGTTTCCTATGGACCAGAACCATAGGCATGCAGGACCTCGGCACGTTCCCGGGCGCCGTCGTGACCGTAGCGCCATGCTGTCACACCATCAATGGCAAGGGCCAAGTGGCCGGCTTTTCCATCGACGCAGTGGGGAACATGCGCGCGTTTCTCTGGCGGAATGGCGTGATGTCCGACCTCAACGCCCTCGTTCCGGACTCGCCGTTGTATCTGCTGGCTGCCAGCTCAATCAATGACGCTGGGGAAATCGCAGGGTATGGAGTCAACAGCGATGGCGATGTTCACGCTTTTCTGGCGACTCCCAGGAAGTGCGTGGACAGCGCCGAAAGTCTTTTGCACGCCTCGCAAGGCCCAAAGTTCCTTCCGGAGAATGTTCGCGAGCTGGTTCTGCAGCGGCTGGGCTTCGGCCGATTCGGAGTTGGGTTCCTTGGGCCACACTAACTGATCGGAAGCCTAGCACTGGCCAATGTCCTAAGCAGTCAAGTAGCATGAGCCGCGATTAGGAGAGCAGGGATTTCTCCTGCTCTCTGTTCCGTTCGGCCCGCTGACCAAAGGGAGGACACTTGTTTAGCCGACGTGTGGATACGGAAGCACGACAACAGCGAAACGTCAGGGTCGTTGGGCGGCGCGCAGAGAGGTGCCACCTCGGATGACCCGTTCTTTTCCAAGCCGCGAAAGGATTTCATTTGCCTCTTGGCGCGTCCTGGCGCTATTGGGGTTTGCCATCTTCATTAACTTCGTCGACCGGGGAAACCTATCCATCGCAGCTCCGCTGCTGAAAGATGAACTTCACCTCTCGGCTTCGCAGCTCGGCATTCTTCTCTCATCGTTCTTTTGGACCTACGCTCTCTGCGCGATCCCGGCGGGCACTCTGGTCGATCGCTTCGACCCCGGTTGGACCCTGGCCGTTGGTTTCTTACTCTGGTCTTGTGCCACATCCGCCACCGGACTCGTGCACAGCTTCGCCGTATTGCTTTCTCTGCGGCTGATCTTGGGTATGGCGGAGGCGGTGGCATTCCCGGCATACGCAACGATTCTCGCCCGACATTTCCGCGAGGATCAACGGGGCTTGGCTAACTCCGTCGGCTCCGTTGCCCAGGCCACAGGGCCGGCGGCTGCCACGTTCGCAGGCGGATTGCTAATCGCCAGGTTGGGCTGGCGACCGTTTTTCGTCCTGCTCGGCTTGACCAGCCTTCTTTGGTTGATCCCGTGGCTCCGCTGGATGCCTCGAAGTGAGTCCAGTGTTTCGGCAGCGCCAAAGATAGCCTACGAAGGAATTGTTAAAGTGCTCAGGCAACCGTCTGTGTGGGGCATGTGCGGCGGACTTTTCTGCGGCAACTATGTCCTATACCTGCTGCTTACATGGCTGCCGTTCTATCTCGTTCATGAGCGGCATTTTTCGTTAACGGCAACGGCAAAAATCGGAGGAGCCGCATTCTTGTGCAAAGCAGTTGCCGCGCTTGCGTCCGGCTGGCTTTCGGACATTTGGATTGCCGCCGGTGCAACGCCCACCTTGGCGCGTAAGACGCTGCTCTGCTTCGGCACGGGGTTCTCGGGCGTTCTGCTCTTAATGGCCTCGGTTTCCGCGGACCGCCCGTGTGTGATCCTTTTACTGGCGGGCAGTGCGTGTATGGGACTTTGTACCCCGCAAGCCCACGCGGTTAATCAGTCGCTCGCGGGACCGCAACTGGCCGGTACCTGGATAAGCCTGGTTCTGTTCGTGGCCAACTTCTCTGGGATCATTGGCCCAACGGTTACCGGCTTTGTGGTGGATCGCACCGGACATTTTTTCTGGGCCTTCGCACTCACCGCGGGAATCGCGTGCGTCGGAGCAATCTCTTATGGATTCTTCGTCGGCCCCGTGAAGCCAATCGAGTGGACTCGGCCTGTGTCAACCTAGGCTCGTAAATTTAGGCTATCGACAGTCATCTACAGGAGGCCAGTATGCTGACAAGGCGTCGGGAAGCGAAGCGACCTATGACGGTTATCGGTATTTTGTCAGTAAGTTTGTGTGCGTCGCTCTGGTTCGTCACAGGGTTGGCAGAGACTCTTCTTGCGGGTAGTGCCTATGCGCAATCTAACGATGAACCGACTGGCTCGGATGCGAAAGCCTGCGCCGCTCTGGCCGGAGATGGCAAACTTCCATGGTCGGTGAACTCCGCCGGGTTCGTGCAACCCCCGTTCACAGCGTACGTCGCCGTCGGCCCACGCGATAAATGGAAAAGAGTGACAGTGTCTGTGCCGTTTTGTCGTATTGTCGGGACGGTCAAGCCGACGCCCGAATCGGACATTCGGTTCGAGTTATGGTTGCCCCCGCGAGCGGATTGGAACGGCAAGTTCGAGGGAGTTGGCAGCGGCGCCTCACTAGGCACCATTCAGTACCCGGCCTTGATGCGAGCACTGGTACGAGGATATGCCACAGCCGCCACGGATAACGGCCATCAGTCCGAAAGCGGGTTCGATGAGAGTTGGGCGATGGGTCAACCGGAACGCGTTGTTGACTTCGGCTACCGCGCGGAGCACATGGTGACGCAAGCTGCGAAAATGCTAACTGAGCTCTTCTACGGACACGCGCCGCGGCACTCTTATTTTGTCGGATGCTCGCAGGGCGGTCATCACGCCCTGACGGAAGCCCAGCGTTTTCCGGAAGACTACGATGGCATTATTGCGGGGTCACCGGTATACAGCTGGACGGGCGAAATGGCGGGCCAAGCCTGGAATGCACACGCCTTACAACAAACAACAACAGGCGCGCTGCCAGTGCAAAAGCTCCAAGTGCTCCAACAGGCAGTTACTAAGGCTTGCGGCGGAGCCGACGGCTTGGTCGACGATCCACATCCATGCTCGTTTGATCCTGCTGCTCTTCGGTGCACTGCGGCCATTCCGAATTCGTGCTTGACGGACAGCGAGATCGAGGCGGTGCGGCGAATGTACCGGGGACCGAGAACCTCTACGGGCGTTCAAATTTATCCAGGCCTCTCTCCAGGCGGAGAGGCCCGATGGGAGCGACTCTGGGGAGATCCGAAGCGCCTGGGCGGCAGTTGGCAGGACTTCTACCGGTTTATGGTCTTCCAAAATCCCTCGTGGGAGCTCTCCGCGATTGATTTCGACCGCGATCCGGCTCTGGCAAAAGAGAAACTTGGTAACATCCTCGACCCTGACAGTCCTGACCTCGCGAGTTTCTCGGATCGCGGGGGCAAGATCATCGTCTATCACGGCTGGGCGGATGACATGGTACCGTCGCAGGTCTCCACTGACTATTACGAGTCGGTGACCGCGAAGATGGGTCTCGAACCTGTGAAACACTTCTACCGCCTTTTGATGATTCCCGGCATGGGGCATTGTGGAGTGGGTTCGGGTGCGAATGTGCTTTTCCATTCTGAAGAAACTGCCGCAGTACCGCTCGATCCTGATCGAGACATGTTGACGGCACTGGAGCAGTGGGTGGAGCAAGGTCGCGCGCCATCCAGCTTTGTTGCATCGCAATTGGATAAAGACGGAGCCATCGAACGTACGCGATTGGCTTGCGCGTATCCAAGCATCGCGAAATATCGCGGCAGCGGAGATGTCAACCGAGCGGAGAATTGGACATGTTCAACAAAATGATTCCGGCAGACCGACGGCGTGGGGCTGAATTTCGCGTTTGACCACTCTGTTTCCTATGAATTTCAACTCGACGGGTCATTGCTGACGACAATTCAACAAGTCGTTACGGAAACATCGACAACGATGATGACGAGCTATTGAACCGGGATAGCACTCGGGGGAATCTTCCCGCAAAAATACTCTCTCCTTGACTATCT
>JBEKWZ010000642.1:0-3351 GCA_049512555.1 Candidatus Sulfotelmatobacter sp.
TCTCTGTTTTCAGCTTATATTTCTATTATATCAATTGGCAATGGGAGAATGGGACAGGATAGCTATAATTATATCCGGTTTTGAATCAGACGGATGAGGTCGATCGTGTAATTTCTGGGTAAGTATCCCTTCTGGACAAGTACGAAGAAAATTGCGATACTTTGGGCTGGCCCTATCGAGTCCGCCTCTATGTTTCTTGACCCATGGATTGTCATCACGGAACGTCCAGTGCCATCCCCAACAAGCAATATCGCCCACCCTACAATCGCGGGGTTGGCGATTCTTGGTTCCGCACTCGCGCTTGGAATCGGAGCATATCTTTTTGATCGATGGTGGCTGTCTCGTCAGATCATCTCAGAGGCATCATCAGCATGGAGAGAGTACTGCCACAGACGATTGCATTCAGTCTTTCACTGGAAGCCAGAAGCCCTCATTTCCGGATTTATTACCGTGGGGATAGGCTGGTCCATCGCGCAACAATACGGCCTTGCCTGTGCGTTTTTGCTATTCTCCGGCGTATGGGGAATAGGCTGTTGGATAACCTCGGACAGACTGCGGAATAAAAGACGCAATCTGGTCCGGTTGCTGAGAAGAAGGAATTACTCGGGAGACCCGATAAAAGACAGCCGAAAATACTATGCGGAGGAGTTTGGAATATCAGCCGTGATTATTTTTTTGACCATCATCGCGATTGGCTGGGTAGTGGTTTATAAAATGCAGGTTCAATTCGAGAACGTAGAAGCGCATTTCATCGGTCAGGCAGCGGTAACTCCAAACGATAATGCATATAGGTCGTTATTTTCACTCACAAACGGAAGCGCGTCAGACGTGGTACGCGAATCGCAGCGCACATACCAAACAAGCGTGATGGTCGGTCATTTGGAAAGGATAGCTCTTCCGACCTCTCGGTTTGAAATGACTAGTGGACCAGTTTTGCTGAGGAAAAACGGCGGAGCGGAGACCAACCTGTTTGTGCCGCAAATATCAACACAGCCATTAGCATGTGCTGATCTCACTGTTGAGGTTGTCTACTCGCTTCCATCTTGGACTTTCTGGGGATGGAAAATCACGAGAACGTCGCCGTTTAGATTCGTTACGCGATGGTCGCCGGACGGATTACATTGGGAGAAGCAACCCGTCGACTCGAAGACGGATTTTTGTTTCGATAAGCGATTCCACGCTCCATACGGAAATACTTTCTAGTTGGCTGCCCTAGGATAAAGCCCAGTAAGTATCCCTTCGGAACAACATTCAATATCGGCAATGTCTGGTATGGCCACCATACCGCTTACCATAAAATAATTCCGTCGTTTTAGGCTTAACGCATGTTACCCTACCCTTAATCTGCTCAATGAAGGGAGGATTAAGGCATGGCAGTAGACCTAAAAGCAATCGACCGCAAAATCAAGAAGTTGCAGCGATTCAAGGAGTTCGCACTGGAATTCGACAATGATCCTGAGTTCCGCGAATTGATCGCTGAGTTTTCTGCTAAGAATGGCAATGGCCTAAAAGCCGCTACCGGCGAGGAAAGCCACGCTACCAATGGGGCCGGGAAAGGAAATGGGAACGGCTCTGAACGTCCACGCGGATATTTTATTGGAGCCGTCAGCGCTGCGATCTCTCAGTTCGATCGCGAGTTCACTTCTCAGGATCTCGAGAAAGTGATCCGGGGCAAAGGCGTCGAGATCCTGGCAGCCAATCCGAATGTCGCAATCAACGACGTTCTCGTAACATTGCTGAAGCGCGGCGAAGTGGCCCGTAGCGGGAAGCGTGGCGTACAAGTTTTGTGGAAGAAGACGATTTCTGCGGTAGAAAGCAGAACGGACTAGATCACTGTTTCCTTGGCGGGCGACGTGATCTAGTCCGTATCCCTCAAGAAAGGATGGGCCAATGACATGCCCAATTTTCTATCGGTAACTTCTAGGAAGTTAAACGGGAAGCGACGAATCCGAATCCGCATCTGGCTCGTCAGTTTTACCGTTGAATTTCCCTCTTCTAGCTTGGCCCTTGAGTTCTTTTCAGGGGCCATAACCACTACATAAATCGTGCGGGGGCTATGAGAAAAACTCACCCCCGCCGCTTAAATCTTAGCACAGCCATTCCTTGCCTTCCACACTTTTTCGTGGTAAGGCTGGAGCATGTCTAAATCCAAGGAAGTCATAGCCAAGCGCCCGGACAATGAGCCCCTTGTTCCCTATCCCGAAACCTTAGCTAAAATGGGACCGATATTTCGGCAGTCTTTTTCCCATCTGTTGGATCGGGCTTCGCGGCCGATGGCTGAACGGCCCGGTCGAAAATCGCGTGGAAAATAAGGTTTCCGCTGTCGCGCCTGTTGTAACGAAAGCTGTATTCGTCCAAATATGTCTGCAAATATTTCTTGCTTACCGAGTGGTACACCCCGCGAATTCCGTTCTGAACTGTCGACCAAAATCCTTCGATACACTGAGTATGGATCGGTAAGCCTTTCTCGACTCTGACGTAAACGCCAGCCGCGTGCTGAATCCGATGGTGCGTATACGTTTTATCGAGTCCAGTATACGAAGGGTGTTCATCCGTAAAGACGGTCGATTCCGGAAGAATGAATTGGTGCGCGAAGCCTTGCAAGGTTTTCTTGCTGGCATCTTCTACGACTCGCGCAATCACTTTGCCCTTGCGTTCGACTACGCCAGCAACGACCGATTTCTTATTCGTCTCTAGCCATTTAGGACCACGGCGCTTGCCGCGAGGACGACCGCCAAAATAGAGTTCGTCCATCTCCACAGAGGAACCCTCCAATTTGAGTTCTTCGGCGAGTAGCGATCTAATCTGCTTGAACATGCGCCATGCGGTTTTATAGGTAACGCCAGTCTCGCGCTGAATCTGTTTTGCCGAGATACCGCAACGGGTCGAAGCCATCAAGTACATGGCGTAGAGCCACAGCCTGAGCTTTGTGGTGGTCTTTTCGAAGATCGTACCTGCCAACGGATATTCGTGCTTCCCGCAACGGTCGCAAGCATAGGCTGTGCGCCCCGAGACTCGATGATGCTTTGTCTCTTTCTGGCAGGCTTCGCAGTGCGTCATTCCGTTAGGAAATCGGCGCTCGGCGATGGCAACGAAGCACGTATCTTCGTTGGGGAATTGCTGATTAAAGTTCTCTACCGTGTAGCGGAGATGCTTCGGAATTGTCTGTCTGCGGTTCATTGTTTTTCACCAGCACAGACAGTATGCCATTTGTTCTACTTGTTGTCAAGGGATACTTACCAATTTCTGCCTATTGACAAGAAATCCTAAGGGTTCGGGGCAGCGGGGTTTGAATAGGGATTCCTCGCGATGAGGCTGCTCGGAATGACAGGAGTTGTTTTCGGAGCTTGA
>JBEKWZ010000643.1:0-3344 GCA_049512555.1 Candidatus Sulfotelmatobacter sp.
TGGAAAGTGAACCTGGGCGTACTGGTGCTGCTGCTCGTTCTGGTGATTTCCTTGGTCGCGGTGCTGGTGTTTCTGGTTCTGCCACTCATCCTTAGAATGGCTCTGAAAAGCGCATTGCGCAGCCGCAAAGCCCGCCAGTCGCCGCTTCCACTGCTCTATTTCGTGGCCGTGGGGCTGGGCTACATTCTGGTCGAGATCGCGTTCATTCAGCGTTTCGTGCTGTTTCTGGGCCATCCCACGTACGCTCTGACGGTCGTGATTTTCCTGCTGATGATCTCCAGCGGCGCGGGGAGCCTGTTTTCGCGGCTTTGGCTGCCGCGCACCAACTCGTGCTGGGTGCCGCTTTTACTCGTCATCGTCACCCTGCTCGTGGACGTAGTTTTCCTGCCCGGCCGTTTGGTGGCCCTGGTCGGCCTCGCCTTCCAATATCGCCTGCTCGTCAGCGGCATTCTTCTCATTCCTTTAGGATTCGTCATGGGCATGCCTTTTCCGACGGGCCTGCGCGCGCTGGCCGCGCTGCCTGCTCCAGAATTTCCCGCCGGAGAAGAAGCTGCGGGTAACGCTGTCGAATGGGCGTGGGCGATGAACGCAGCCGCCAGCGTGCTCGGATCCGTCCTGGCCATGGTCATCGCCATCCAGTTCGGCTTGACCGTCACGTTGTCCTGCGGCGCCGCCGCCTATCTGCTCGCCCTGCTGCTCATGCCCACCCTGCGGACGAAAGCGGCCTAAGCCGGGCTCCGGTTTTGTTATTATGCTGCCAGGAGCCGGGTTCGATCCTGCTGTGGGCGCGCCCGGCGCAGTCGATCCAAGACATCATCCAAAACGGCATCATCCAGACGGGCATCATGAGGGAATCATTTGCCTAGCCAGAAGCAGCTCAAGTGGTCGCAACTCAAAGTTGGGATCACGGTGATCGTTGCCGCTCTGACGCTCGGCTTCCTGCTGTTCCTCATGTCCGGAACCGCCGGATTGTTCACTCCCCGCATCACCCTGAAATCTTATTTCGATAACGCGGAAGGACTGCGCGACGGCGCTCCCGTGCGCCTGGCCGGGGTGGACATCGGGAACGTAACCTTCATCCGCATCGTACCCGACAAAGACAAGCAACTCACGCCCGTAGAAGTCACCATGAAGGTCAGCACGAAATACATTTACGCCCTGCGCCGCGACTCGGTGACCTCGCTCAACACTGCCGGCGTGCTCGGCGAAACCTACCTCGACATCGAAAGCGGCCAGGCCGTCGGTACTCCCGCGCAGGACGGAGACACGCTGCCCACCCAGGTGCATCCCGACTTCAACCAGGTGGTGCGGGCCAGCCAGAGCACGCTCGAAAACATGGACGCCCTGTTGAAGCGCGCCGACCGCATTCTGGCCTTCGCCGAAAGCGGCAAAGGATCGCTCGGAAAACTCATCTACGATCCCACTCTGTACAACCGCTTCAATTCCACCGTAGCCGACCTGCAGAAGATTGTGGAGCAAATCAGCAGCGGCCAGGGCAGTCTGGGCGCTCTCATCAGCCGCAATGACGCCTACGACAAGTTCCTCGCCACGCTCGACAAGATGAATGGCGTCATCGACGACATCCAGGCCGGCAAGGGCACCGCTGGAAAGTTCGTGAAGGATCCGGCGCTCTATGACAACGCCAACGACACCATCGCCAACATTAAGAAGCTGACCGAGGACATCAACGCCGGCAAAGGCACCATCGGAAAACTGGCCAAGGACGAGGAACTGGCCAAGAAGCTCGACACCACGATCACCAAGCTGTCCGAGCTGACCACCGAACTGGAAGCCGGCCAGGGCACCGCCGGCAAGCTCTTCAAAGACGAAACCCTCTACAACAACGCCAACCAAATGCTCACCGAGACCCGCGACCTGGTCAAGGCCGTCCGCGAAAACCCGAAAAAATACCTCAGCATCAAGCTGCACATTTTCTGAAGAGTGCGTTTTTCTAAAGGGCGTCTTTGAAAGGGCGCCGGCTTCAGCCGCGCCGTCCAGGCGCAAAGATCGAGGGCTTCAGCCCCTGAGGAACTTGTTTCAGTGTTCCCCGAGTCCAAACACCGACCCCAACATCAAAATCACCAACACCCCCAACGAAATCCATCCGTACTTCCAATCCTTTTCCCGAAAGAACAAGAAGCACGCGACGATCACGCGCACGACTGGCGTCGCCAGCATCAACAACACTCCAGCGCGCTCAATATTGAGAGGAACGCGCCCGCCGACAAACAATCCCACGCTCACCCCGGCCAGCATAATAAAGAAGCACCCAAACGCGCCGATTCGCAACACCAACGCCACCGCGCGGTCGAACCCCGGTTCGCGCAACTGGCTCATAACCACCCTCGCACCAGGTGCAGAATTAAACTCCCGGCCAGATAGAACATGACTCCCACCAGCAGATACACCACGACCTTGGTCCGCACCCGCGGGGCAAGCCGCGCTCCCAGCAGCGATCCTATGAACACGCCCACCGCCAGCGGCGCCGCGTATTGCACCAGGATGTCGCCGCGCCGGTAATACACCATGGCGCTGGCGGTCGCGGTCACACCGATCATAAAGTTCGAGGTCGCCGTCGCCACCATCAGCGGCACGTTCATAAAGATGTACATCACCGGAACTTTGATGGGCCCACCGCCAATTCCGAGCAACCCCGAGAGCGCGCCCGCCACCAGCGATGCCCCCAGTCCCAGCGGATAGCGCTTCGGTTCGTAGGGTGGAATTACGGTCTCGTCGCCGGCAACAGAGGGCTGCGCCTCCTCTTCCAACGCCTTCACTCTGCCGCGCCTGACCAGAATCGTGATCGAACTGTAAAGCAGGAAGCCGGCAAACAATCCTTCCAAAGCGTCGCGGTTGAAGTAACCCACCAAATAGGCCGTAATCGCCGCGCCCAGCGCCGTCGCCAGTTCGAGCGTCATGCCCAGCCGGATGTCGGTGGTGTGGCGCTGCAGGTGAACCGAGGAACTCGCCGTCGAAGTCGTGATCACCGCAACCAGGCTGGTTCCAATGGCCTGGCGAATCGGAATGCCGAAGTGCAGCGCGAGAATGGGCGTGAGCAACACGCCGCCACCGATTCCAGTCAGCGCGCCCAGCAACCCAGCGCAGAATCCGAGAATCACCAGCAGCGCAGTCACCACGAGAGGACGAGCCTCCTGATTCCGATTTCTTCGATGGGGATACTAGCGCTGCAGGCCGTGATTTCAGGAAGAAGGATCTTGGCGGGAAAGTCCGATCGCCCCAAGCTACGACACCACCCGCGCAGCAGCATCGGCATGCTCGTGCGCGTGATAACTCGACCGCACCAGCGGCCCTGACTCGACATGGCGGAAACCGAAGCGCAGAGC
>JBEKWZ010000644.1:0-3342 GCA_049512555.1 Candidatus Sulfotelmatobacter sp.
CCGACTCGGGTTGGAATCACGTTTACTATCAGCGTCCTTCTGTGCGTGTCGACTCCGCCGCTGGATTCGCTCGACACTGGAATCGCCTGGCGCTGAGTTGGTCCGAGTTGCCGGAGGGGTTTCCTTATTTGCACATCCATTATGACGACCTCATTAACCATAAGGTCGACTTCCGAAGACTCGAGTCGTGGCTAGGTATCGAGATTAAGGAACAGAACGCGCTCTCGGTGTTCGTCGGTAAAACCGCGGTACGTCAGCGCCTTAACTGGTGTGAACGTCTGATCATCTTCCACGAGGCGGGGGCCGGAATGAAAGCCCTTGGCTATTCCGAATAATTCTCGTGTGAAAGGAATTAGAAGGACTCCGCGGATCCAATTTCCTCTACCCTGCTTCAGTTCGTCAGTATGTACTTCGACTACTTGGTTGGACAGAAAGGACTGGCCATGAGCACAACCTGTTTGCGGTGCAAAACCGAATTCCGTGAATATTTATTCACACGATTGGCGTTCTTGCCTTACGGTTATCGCGAGTCTCATGTGATGCTGGAATGTCCTAAGTGCGGACATGTCGAATTTCTCGCGAAAACCAGCCCACTTTTGACAAATTTGAGACCCATCGAGATTTACGCTGGGGACGGCGACTAGAATCGAAAGGTGGGCCAGTAGTTGGCAACGCGAGCTCACACGAGCCCGGCAAACGAACGAGGTAGATCGAAATGTTGATTCTTGGATTGTCCCCCTTCAGACACCATTCCTCGGCAGCACTCCTGCAAGATGGTGTCGTCCGGGCGGCTATCGAGAACGAAAAATTGTCGCGTGCGAGTTCCGCGGGACTTCCTAACGAAGCAATACGCTTTTGTTTGGAAAGTGCCGGCGCGAACTGGGGCGATCTGGATGCCGTTACTGTAGCCACGCGTCCTCTGCGTGCGTGGATGCGCCGATCCTGGATGAGGGCAAAACTATCCACGCGAGCTCCTTTAGCTGGGGTGTATTACGAAGTTAAAGAAAGCGGCAACCTGGCTCGCGAATTGAAAGACCTGCGAGTTCTGCGAGAGAAGGATGGAATACGCGACAAAACTTTGTACTTTGACCATCAGCTTTGCCACGCCGCATGTGCGTTTTTCCTGTCCCCTTTTGAGCGCTCTTTGATCATCACCATGGACGAATACGGGGATGGCGATTCGGGAATGATCGCTATTGGCCAAGACAAAGAGATTCGCGTGTTGCGGAAAATCAGTTTTGCAGATTCGCTCGCCAGAGTCTATTCGGAGATCACTCGTCTGGTAGGTTTCTCGCCACGCCAGGAGGAGCAAAAGACCCAATGGCTCAGTCTTGGAGGCGAACCGGAACTGAAGTCGACATTCGTGAATATGTTTCGCAATCCGCGCAGCGCCGTACCGCGGTTGGACCACAGTTTCGTAGAGAAAGGTTTCGCGAAGCGGCTTACTCTATCTAGGAAGTTCTATCAGCAAACTGGCCTGCCGCTTGACCCGCGCCAACTAAGCGAAGATCAGCGTAAGACTGTCGCAAGCAGTATCCAGGCAGCATGTGCCGACATCGTGACCAATCTGGCTGAGCAGTTGCGTCGTCAACACGGCATCACGCAGGTTTGTCTGGCAGGAGGTCTGTTTCAGAATCCACTGCTCGTTGCCTCGATTGAGAAAACCTTAGGGATGAATCAGTTGTTTGTTCCTCCGGCACCGGGCAATGCCGGAAGTGCGGTGGGCTCGGTTCTACTTCGCTGGCATCAGACCCTGCGAAAGCCTCGTGGAGAACCCGTATCGAATGTGTACTGGGGGCCGAAGTTCTCCGGGCAGCAAGCAAAAGACGTGCTCGATAACTCTAAAGCTCGATACTTTCTCCAGACAACCGAGGACCGAAAACTCGACACAACTATTCAACTATTGATGGCGGGCAAGATCGTGGGCTGGGTTCAGGGCGCTTGCGAATTTGGGCCGCGGGCCCTGGGGAATCGGAGCGTCCTGGCTTCACCGTGGGCTCCTTACGTTAAAGAAAACCTCAACGACTATATAAAATTTCGCGAGTGGTTCCGTCCTTTTGCTATTTCCGTGCCCGAAGAGGATTGTCCTCAATATTTTGATAGCTCCCACTTGTGCCGTTTTATGAATTCGCTTGGATGGGCGCGCGACGGCTCCAGTGTTTTGCCCGAGGGATTTCTCCTTCCTGGCGGCCGTGTGCGTCTTCACGTTGTCGAGCGACGGAGCAATCCGCTGTTCTGGCGTTTATTGAAACGCTTCGGGGAGCAAGCGCCTGCCCCCATGCTGGTCAACACATCATTCAATTTGTTCGGGGATCCGTTAGTCGTCGGCCCTCGGGACGCAATTCGTAGTTACTTCTGTTCAGGAATCGATGCTCTCGTCATCGATAATTTTGTGCTTTCGAAAGCAGGAAATCCCCAGGCCCTCAAACCTGTGTCCGAGGTCCGCATCGAGAGCAGCACGTAGAGGCGCGATTCCGGCCGAACTTCGAAATTGGCGCAAGCTTTTGTCGACACCGAACGGAGAAATCGTTGGAGTCCAAAGAGAGCCTGCGAGCAGGAAGGAGTGGCAAAATGCGGTGCGTTTCGGAGTCAAGCAGAATTTCCGAGACTTTGTGGAGAGTAGCTGTCGTGACGGCAGCGATCTGCATTTCGACTGGCGGCTACAGTAGCCAAATCGCGGCACCAACCGGCGCTGTCTCCTCACCCGCTCGGGATGCAAGAGCAACCACGCAGGTGGGCGCGAGCAGTAACCACAGCGACACATCGACAGTTGCAGCCGCGTTAAGCCCCGGAAACAGCGCAGCGCAACCCCAGCGCCCTATCGTTCTGACATGGAAAGCGAGCACCTCAGTTGGCGTCAAATATAATGTGTATCGCAGCGCTACGAAGGGCGAGTGCTTGAAGATCAATTCTGTGAACTGCCAGAAAATAAATCTGTCTCCCGTCCCCAACACTACCTACACAGACAATACAGTCCAACCAGGACAGAGTTACTTCTACGTGGCTAAGGCGGTTGATTCGCGTGGAAAGGAAAGTAACCCCTCGAATGAAGCTCAGGCCGTGGTTTCTCCGCCGAAACCCTGAACCTCACGCGGTGAGAGTCCATTGCTCTCGGTCTGCGCTTCTATACACCGCGTGGATCTACGCCACCATCTTCATCGCGGTTGGCTCCTTCAGGATGATTCCGAATAGCCCTTTCTTGTTGAAGCGTCTGAGATCGGGGCGGAGCGGTTCAGCCTCACATACCATGGATTGATGACCGGAAAAAGCGCGGGTGAACGACTGGAACCCCCAGTTGGCATCGACGTCATCCACAACGAGCGCTCCTCCCGGTCGCAAAGC
>JBEKWZ010000645.1:0-3333 GCA_049512555.1 Candidatus Sulfotelmatobacter sp.
AAACCTATCCTGAATATGCGAACGTTGCGGCAGGAACACGTGAGCGGTCGAGAGGCAGCCGGTTTTCCACAGCCGATGGTGACATCCGTCACAGCCAGTCCCGCGTCCGCACGCGTAAGGTAGGTATCTGGCACTGCAGGAGTTCGTGTGTCCGGATGCTCCGTTTCTCGCGTGTGGGGAAACAGGGAACTACCGCCGTTCTCTTCGTACTCTGTAAACATGCTCTGTAAAACATGCTCTATAAGACTCTGAGCGCCGCCGTCTACGGCATCGATGCCAACATTATTCAGGTGGAAGTCGATTGCTCGGGCATCAAATGCGATCAGGACCACTTTCACACCGTCGGCTTGCCCGACGCTGCGGTGCGCGAGAGCCGCGACCGCGTTCGTGCCGCGCTGAAAAACTGCGGCTATGACATCCCGCCTACGCACATCACGATTAATCTGGCCCCGGCCGACATCAAGAAAGAAGGCTCAGGGTTCGACCTGCCTATGGCCCTCGGTATTGTCGGAGCCTACGGCGGGCTCACCAAGAAAGATATGACGGATTGTCTGTTCGTCGGCGAACTGTCGCTCGACGGCGGCGTGCGCGGAGTCCGGGGCGCTCTCCCGATTGCAATCGAAGCCCGCAGCAAGAAAATCGCTCGCATGGTCGTGCCTGAAGCCAACGCCAAAGAGGCGGCCATGGTCTCGGGTCTGGACGTCTATCCCGTGCGCTCGCTGCTCGACGTGATCCACTTCGTGAACTCAGGCAACGGCATTGTCCCTATCAAGGCCGACGGCGACTCTCTGCTGCGCGAGTCGCAGCAATTCTTCGTCGACTTCAAAGATGTGCGCGGCCAGCAGACCGCGAAACGCGCCATCGAGATCGCATGCGCCGGAGGCCACAACATTCTCATGATCGGCCCGCCCGGCTCAGGAAAGACCATGCTGGCCAAGCGCATGCCCACGATCCTGCCGCCGTTTACGTTTGAAGAGGCGCTGGAGACGACCAAGATTCACAGCGTGGCTGGAGTGCTTGATCAGGGCAGCGGTCTGGTCGGAACGCGGCCCTACCGTTCGCCGCATCACACGATTTCCGATGCCGGGCTGATCGGCGGCGGCGCCATCCCACGGCCGGGCGAAGTTTCACTAGCTCACAACGGGCTACTCTTTCTCGACGAACTCCCCGAATTCCCTCGCAACGTGCTGGAAGTTCTCCGCCAACCGCTTGAGGACGGCACGGTTTCGATCGCCCGCGCCTCCATGTCGCTGACGTTTCCCGCACGCTTCATGCTGGCCGCCGCCATGAATCCGTGTCCCTGCGGCTTCCATAACGACCGTACTCGCGACTGCCAGTGCACGACGCCCATGATCCAGCGCTACGTATCGAAGATTTCCGGACCGCTGATGGACCGCATCGACATCCACATCGATGTGCCGGCGGTGAACTACAAGGAAATGCGCTCAACCCGCGAACCGGAAAGCTCGGCCACGATTCGCGAACGCGTTATCCGGGCTCGCCAGAAGCAACTGGAACGCTTCGCCACGTCTCGCGAGAAGCTCTACTGCAACGCGCAAATGCACTCCCGCCACATCCGGACATTTTGCGAACTGTCGGCCGACTGCGAGCGCCTGCTTGAACGCGCTATGACGCAGCAGGGCCTGAGCGCCCGCGCCCACGACCGCATCCTTAAAGTCGCCCGCACGGTTGCCGATCTGGAAGACTCGGCGAACCTCGAACCGAAGCACATCGCCGAGGCCATTCAGTACCGCAGCTTGGATCGCACGTACTGGGCTTGACCACCCAAGATAAGCCTCGTAACTGAGGCCGCCTACTATAATGGCCACGATGGGAGGCCACGCCATGCCTTGTGATTCAAGAAAGTCCCTGACCGTCGACGCAATCTCGGCGGCGCATCATCTCGAAATGCATCTTAGGACAGCACCCAGCAATGACCTGAAATTTGAGTATGAAGAGGTGAAGCGCATGGCACAAGAATTAGTTGCGGCCCTCAATGAGCTCTGGACGCATGAAGAGACACACGGATGCAATCCCGACCTCGAATACAGCAAGCAAAACTAATTGCCGCAGTATGGCGCACTAATGCATAGCAAACCGGACGATCTTAAGGAGCGAGCCAGCACGATAGGCTCGGAGTTCTTCGGCTGTGTCGCGGGCAGCCATGAGGCTTGCATCTCGCAACTGAAGGCGGCTTCTTGGGCGATTCCATACGCAGTGTGGCTTAATCTGTGCCTCGAACCGCTGTTTTACGGCCTGAGCGTTTTCGGCGAGTTCGCTCGGCAACGTTACGGTGAATCGGAGCGGGAGACGTTCGTGGCGGAGTTGGACAGAACCATTCGCTGGCTGTTCATCAATGTCGTATTCGAACCAATAGCCGCGGGGTTTGGCCCTTATCCCCCGTCGGAAACGTTTCGACTAGTGGAGCGCGCCGCCGGCCAAGTTGCGATAGATGAAAGAAAGCTCACGAAGGAGCAGGAAAACGCACTCGCCGTCTTCTCAGCCAGACGCGAGGTCCGACAACGGCAATTCGAGCTGCGACTCGCGCGCCGCTTCGATCGATTCCGGGCAAGATTGCATCTCGGATTGGCGCGCTGTCTCGAATGGTCGGAGTCGCGTCACCGACTACCACCTAAGATGCAACTCGATGCGGACTGGCTGCTTGCGGCGATGAAGCAGGGTTGGAGGGAGGAGGGATTACAGTATTCCTGCCCAGAATCCCCGCAGGTGCGCGAGTTTGCGGAGCGTATTGTGATTGAAACCCATCGAATTCGTGCGGAGTTATTCAGAGGAGATAACCGGAAGGATCAGGCTCTTCCGGACTGAAAAGCCCTGCGGGAAGTGCTTGATGCTATCAGGCCAATCGGTTGCCTTCCCCTAGAACCCCTTCGCCTTCAGCAGAACGTCGAGATCCTGCGGATGCAGCGCGCGCACCATGGCATCTTCGCGCCCGAGATCATTCTGAAAGACCAACTGAGCCAGCGATTCCTCCAGCGTGAATGATCCTTGCTTGCGAGTGATGGTGATCTCCTGTTGCAGATGCTGCAGCGCGTTTTTGCGGATATGCTGGCGCGCGCCGTAGCCGACCATCAGCAGTTCCGCGGCCGGCACACGGCCTCCGTTCTTCCGCGGAATCAGAGTCTGCGTCAGCATGGCGGCCAGCGCCATGGCCATCTCGGCACGAATCGAGTGCTGCCGTTCCTGCGGGAACGAGTCGGCGATGCGCGAGACTGTCGAGGCAGCGTCAGTAGTATGCAGAGTCGTAAACACCAGATGCCCCGTCTCGGCGGCTGATAGAGCGATTCGTGCCGTCTCCGGATCGCGCATCTCGCC
>JBEKWZ010000646.1:0-3331 GCA_049512555.1 Candidatus Sulfotelmatobacter sp.
ATCGCCGACCACGTCACCGATGTCGTTGCATACCGCGGCGGCCTTGCGCTGGCCACTCCTGCGGGCCTCACGTTCCTCGACGCCACCGGCGCGCGCAGTATGTACGCTTTCCACGGACTGGTGAGCAACCACGTTTATGCACTCGCCGTGTCCGGCGACGAGCTCATGGCCGGAACGCTCGGCGGCCTGTCGCTTCTCAACAAGGGCGACGTGGCGATGAACTACACCACCACAACTTCTAACCTGAAGCACAACTGGATTACCGCCGTCGTTCCGGTCGGCTCGGAATGGATGGTCGGCACATACGGCGCTGGGATTGTCGGCCTCGACCGTTCGGGACGCTTTAGTTCGTTTGAAACCGGCTCGGGCCCGTTCGAAGTCAATCCCAACGCGATGCTGGTGACGACCAACTACGTACTCGCCGGAACTCTGGGCGAAGGTTTGTATCTCTACGATCGCCAGGCGGGGCGCTGGTCGGTCATCCGCGACGGCTTGCCGTCGTTGAACGTGACCGCGCTCGCAGCGGCCAACGGTTTCATCTACATCGGCACGGACAACGGCCTGGTCCGCATACCAGAGCAGAAGCTGCACTCATGAAAAAATTGGTTTTGTCGGCGCTCATTATTTTATGCACGTTGTTGTGGACGACAGCGCCGCTTCTAGGCGATGCGGGAGTTCTGATCCCGCGCGACAAGCAGCAGCCGAATCCCGCGATCCTCTCCCTCGAAGAAATGGAAATCACGGTGCGCATCGACAACGGCGATGCCCGCGTTTTCGTGCGCCAGGTGTTTGCCAACCACACCGGCGCCATTGAAGAAGGGAACTACATTTTCGCCTTGCCCAGCCACGCAACGATTTCCGATTTCGCCACCTGGGACGGACCTGTGCGCCTGCCAGCGGTGATCCTTGAACGTAAGCGCGCGGAAGAAATCTACAATCAGCTCAAGCAGCAATCGATTGACCCCGGTTTGCTGCAGATGGGTGAGCGCGGCGCCGAGGAAGCCAAGCGCAGTTCGGTTTTTAGCGCCCGCATCACGCCAATTCCGGCATGGGGCACGAAGCGGCTGGAGATCGAATACCACGAGTCGATCCCGGTCGAAAATCTGAAGTCGTATTTCGCGATTCCGCTGCGGCCGGATGCCTACCAGGCGCAGGCCGCGGCCCATCTGCGAATCAATTTCGAGCTGCACACCGCGCACGCGATCCGCAATTTTCAGGCGCCCGCCAAGTCCTTTCCTCTGCAAATCGACCAGAACACGGCTCACCTGGTGGAGGCACACTTTGAAGGACAGAACATAAATCTTGGCGAGGATTTCGTTGCAACTTACGATCTCGATCCCGCCGCGTCCGACACCCTGCAGCTGTTGACCTATAGAAACCCGGTGAGCGGACAGCCATCACCGACCGAGACCGCGCCGGTCCGCAGCACCAACGAACCGGGCTTTTTCGAAGTGGAAGCTCTGCTTGGCTTTGGGAGCGCGTCCGCTCCGTCGGAGGGCGCGGCCACCGGCGCGCCGAAAACAGTCATCATGCTGTTCGACACTTCGCTCTCGATGCAATGGGAAAAGCTGGAGCGCAGCTACCAGGCGCTCGAAACGCTGCTGCACACGCTGCGCCCGGCGGATCACTTCGGGCTGGTGCTGTTCAATAACGAAACTCAAGTTGTTCCGGTCAGCTTGGCCGACGCGGGCAGCATTCAACGCGCCATCGCCGCGGTCCGCGATAGCCGCCTGCGTGGCGGCACCGATCTGCAGCGCGCCCTGCAAACCGGCCTGCAGCAGGCCTCCGCGCCGGGTGCAGGCAACACCTACCTTGTCATTCTCAGCGACGGAGGTGCGACCCGCGGTCCCATTCAGAATGGAAAACTCGCTGCATGGTACGCATCTGCATGGCAGCAACTGCCCGACACACGGCGCCCGCGTACGTATATTCTTGCCATCGGTGACGACGCCAACCTGCCGCTGTTTCGCATGCTTGCCCGTCAGGACGGTCTGCTCGAACAGGTGCTCTCAACCGAGCCCATGGATTTCAAGTTGAACTCGTTTCTTTCGAAAATCGGACGTAGCCCGGTCGGGCAACTCGGCCTCACCATCACCCCGGATGCCGCGGTGGATACAGTCTATCCCCTGCAGGCCGCAACTTTTTCGGGCTCACTGGCCTCGTGGGTGGGGCGCTACCAGAAACCGCAGGAAAACGTTTCTTTCACCGTGCACGGCGTACGCGAGGGCATCGCGGTTCAAATGACTGACAAGACGAGCCTGCCGCGCGAATCGTTCGACCATCCGCAACTGCCGCGGCTTTGGGCGCGGGCCCGCGTCGATGCCTTACTGGAAAAAATCGAACGCGACGGCGAGGATCAGGCCACTATCGACGAAATCATCCGCCTTGCCCGTCAATACAAATTCGTTACGCCTTACACGTCATTTCTGGCGGTGCCCCGCGCCCTGCTGCGGCCGCGCGTTATCCGCCCCGGCGATCCGATTCTGCGCGTCAAGACCGACGAATCTATCACCTCCGCGATCGCGCTATTTCCGTTCGGACTGGTGCAGCCACTTCGCTATCTTTCATCGGAAGATGTCTGGCAGACGCGTTTCCTCGCCCCCACTGACATGCAAGACGGGACTTACACCGTTCGACTCATCCTGCGCGATCAAGTTGGTCATACTTATCGCGAGTCAAAGACGTTCGTCATCGCCAGCAAGCCGCCCGTCGTGCAGGTGAAGCTTGATCGTAAGCGTTATCAGCGTGGCCAGACCATCGACTTGCGAGTCAGCGCTTCTGAAAGTACTCGCACTCTCGTGGCGCGGATAGAAGGCACAGTGCCGGTTGCATTACGCTGGGACGCTAAAGCCGCCGCCAATACTGGGATGCTCACGATTCCGGACGAGACTATCCCCGGCACTTACAAACTGACCGTGACCGCCGAGGACATTGCTCACAACATTGGTACGCAGGAGGTGCAGATTGAAGTACTTCCTTGATTCAACGACACGCAAATCGATGATGCGCAAATCAACGGCCCGCAAGTCCATGACGCACAAATCAATGCCCTGGCGGATGCGCCTGCTCGCTCTGGCAGTCTTCGTTACCGCGATTGGCCTGACCGTCTCAGCGTTAGGGGAACTGCCATCGTGGGTTCGCAACACTGAGGCTGGCAGTGCAATCGAAGCCGCATTCTTCCGGATGATGTCGATGCCGAGCGGGGCGGTCGCGTTTCGCCGCCCTCCCCGCGAGACCCGGCCTGCCCTCACTGACCTGATCAAGACTCAGCCGCGCAATGCTGAACTGTATTCTCTGCGCGCTCTGGAAGACGAGCAGCAGCTCGATTTTT
>JBEKWZ010000647.1:0-3331 GCA_049512555.1 Candidatus Sulfotelmatobacter sp.
CACGATGCACCTGGGCCGCATGGTGGAGCAGTGGGGACTGGTACCGGTCGCTTACCTGGCCCAATTTGCCAACAGCGATTTTACTTATGGCTACATTGGCCACGAGGATTTCACCATGTATCCCATCCTGCCGCCGGGCAGTTTCGTTCAGGTGGATGAAGCGCGGAACAAGGTAGTCGAGGGCGCGTGGCGGTCGGAATACGAGCGGCCGGTTTATTTTGTCGAAACCCGGGACGGCTACACCTGCTGCTGGTGCAGCATGCGCAAGGACGAGCTGATTCTGCAACCGCATCCTTTGTCACCGGTTGCGCTGCGGATCTTGCGGCATCCCCAGGAAGCGGAAGTGCTCGGGCAAGTTGTGGGAGTGGCTATGAAACTGACGGAGTGGCGCCCGCCGGCGGCCTCTCCAGGGCCGCCTGTTCCAGGTACGAAAGCGCCGTCAGCACTGAACTGAGATGGGTCGCCTTCGGCGAATCCTTGCGTTCTTCCAACAGCAAATCGTCGAATTTGCCGCGCATTTCCTCGACACAGGTTTGTGGCAGTTGGCCCTGGCTCCGGCTGGTTTCTTCCAGATCCTCGGTAAGAGAAGCCAAGGGTGCTCGCAGCACTCCGGCCAGCACTTCCCCGTGCGCTGTTTTCAGGGCCCGCTCCGCGGACTCCGGACCATGCACGCGAGACATTCCCCAGTGCTGATAGGCGCCGTCTTCCCGTCGTAAAGAGGCCAGGTACAAGAGTTTCCCCAACAGGCCCGACACCGCGGCCAGCGTAGTTTCCCGAACGTCCTGCAAGGCAGATTTCAGGGTCATTTGTTACGGATTCCGGAGATCTGTACGCACAAGTACATCTGCTTTTCCGAACGCCAGGCCATGCCAGTATCTCCCCGCAATTCCCCCAAGAAAAGGAGAAACTTATGCAACGCCTGGTACTTTCCCTTGCTGCAGCTTTGATCCTACTCAACGTGCTGGTGATCCCGACGGCGGCGAAAGCCGACGGCCCGCAAAACCCTAATTGTCCTCCAAAGCAGCTCTGCCCGCCGTAGCCTGCCGGCGGTGTTACGAAAACCGAACACGATCCACGAAGTTTGGCTGGCTGCTGGCACTGGCAGTATAGTGCCAGCAGCCACGATGTTTGAGCCTCACTCACTGCTCTGGCATTACCTTTACGCCGCGCCCAACGTTCTTCTGCTTCTCCTCGCGGTAATCATCTACCGGCGCGCGCTGCACCGGGAGTTTCCGGTTTTCCTCATTTTTGCCGTGGTTCAAGGGGTAGCGGGATTAGCTCTCTACCTGATGAGCGTGGGGTATTGGTACTTCAAGCCGCCACTGGTGTCGGGGGAATTTTACTGGGGGGCGAACCTTGTTCACCTGCTGATTGAGGTGGCGCTGAAATTTGCCCTGATCGGAGAGATTTTCTCACAACTGTTGAAGCTGTTTCCGGCTCTTTCCAAATTGGGAAAGTCGATGGTTCGAATTGTGGGCCCAGCGCTGGTTCTGACCGCCACTGGGGTAGTAGCATTGTCTCGGCCAAGTGAATTTTTTCGCATCGTCTCAATCTCCCACGGTTTGGACTTGGCCGACTACGTGATCCAGTGCGGCATGCTGTTGTGCATTTTCTTGTTTGCCGCATACTTTCACCTGGCGTGGGGGCGGTTGGCGTCTGGAATCGCTTTAGGTCTGGGGTTGGCCGGTTCGGTGCAGCTGGGGACGTGGGCAATCTGGTCGAATGTTGCGGTATCTTTTCAGCAGCGCACTGTGCTGGATTTTGTGAACATGGGCGTTTACCAGCTCAGCGTGCTGATCTGGTTCTATTACGTGCTGACGACGCCGAAGGCGACGCTGGCGGACACGAGCGCCGCCCACTATGACGATCATGATTCGGGCGGGCCGGACTCAGGCGGGCATGATTCGAGTAGAGACAATTCGAGCGAAGAAGACGAGCGGCAGCATGATCTGGTGGTTTTAAATCGCGAACTGGAGCGGCTTCTGAAACGATGATTCTCGTCATTCTGATCGTCGGTGCGGTGGCGACGCTGGGCGCAGCTGTGGGGCTGGTCTCGCGGGCGCTGCGGCCTGCTTCAAAGGCAGACCTGGAGGCGCAGCTCGAGCCCATCGACGTGGCGGCGTTTCGCAACCTGATCGATCCGGCGGAGGACGAATATCTGAGGCGGCATCTTTCAGCGGCGCAATTCCGCAAGACACAGCGAGCGCGGCTGCGAGCCCGCGCCGCCTATGTGCGTGGCGAGCAGAAATGCTGCCGTGCTGATCCGCATGGGGCAGGTTGCTCTGGCCACGAGTAACGCCAGCACTGCCAACGACGTTCGCATTCGCGAAGCGGCGCTGCGGCTGGTGAACGAGGCCCTGCTGCTCCGGCGCAACGCCCTGTTCGCTCTGCTGCGGATTTATGCCGACATGGCCTGGCCCAATCGCAGCGCAGCCGCCGCCGCCATTCTTGACCGCTACGAGCGTTTGAGCGACTCGGCGATGCTGTTGGGGAGGTTGCGGAATCCGGGCGTGGCGTTGCGGGTCACGGCGGGGTGAGGCTGGACTGGGCTGAGCTAAAGTCAAAGGCTAGCGGGCAAGAGTGCCCGCTCCACACGATCGACATCAAAATCTTCACTTCTGGCAGCTGTGATTCCCACCCTTCGACTCCGCTCGGGGCAGGCTTTCTCGCGAAGGACGCGAGAAATGGGGCACCCGCCACTCGATCAGATTTTGGGAACCGGGTCAAAGGCCAGCGGGCAAGAGTGCCCGCTCCACATGATCGAAGAGTGGTCCCTTAAACGATTTTCTCCTGTCTAGCACAGCCGGGGGTAACTCCTGCATCACTCCCTTTTTGCCTTGTTTTCGAGCCCCGTTCTGTTATAAAAACCAGCGGTAATCGGGCTGCCCTCAAATTGTCTTTCGCATCCACTTCGGAATGCTGCCGCAGAGTCAGGTTCCGCCGTCGGCTCGCGTCCGCGAGCGCCAGGGAGAAGTCTATGATTCGCATCTTGATTTTCGTCTCCATGTTCCTTGCATTGGTTTCTGCGCTTGCCTTCGGCCAGGGCGGCGTGGCCACGGGCGATCTGCACGTGACGGTGAAGGATCCGAAAGGAAACCTGGTGGCGAATGCGGTGGTCACGGTGCGGGATTCCGCCAAGGGGCTGGAGCGCTCGGGCAACGGCGACGGCCAGGGCGGCTACAGCGCGCGCCTGCTGCCGCCGGGCACGTACTCGGTTACGATCGATGCGCCCGGATTTAGCGGGATTTTAAGCACAGGGGTCGGGATCACTGTCGGCGGACTGATTGAGCTTCCGGTGACACTATCGGTGGCGACGGGCAGGGAAGTAGTG
>JBEKWZ010000648.1:0-3331 GCA_049512555.1 Candidatus Sulfotelmatobacter sp.
GAAATCGCACGAGAGCACGAGATCTCCAAGACCACGCTAAAGCACGTGAAGCACTACCTCAGTGGTGTTTTTCGACACGCGGCACAGCAGGGCTATTTCGACGGAGCAAACCCTGTGAAGCTTGCCGAGGTTCCTGCGTTTGCACCGAATGGCTCCGAAACCAAACCCTACTCACTCGAAGAAATTGCGGCGATGCTCAAGGTCCTTTCAGAGCCGTCCGCAACGGCGGTTGCCACTGCCGCTTTCACGGGACTCCGCTTGGGAGAACTGCGGGGACTCACGTGGGAATCCTTCGAGCCCGCTCAGGACGAGGAATCGCTCGGCTGGCTCAACGTTACGCGATCGGTGTGGCGGAGCACAGTCGGTGATCCCAAAACTGCGAAATCGAAAGCCCCAGTGCCGGTCATTCCACAACTCGCCCAGAAACTTGACGCCCATCGGAAGAGATGTGGCAAACCCGCGGGTGGCCCGATCTTTGCAAACACAGCCGGAAACCCGCTCGACTTGAATGCGCTCTATCAGCGGGAAATGAAAGACGTGCTTAAGCGTGCTGGAATCTTGTGGCACGGATGGCATGGATTTCGTAGGGGCCTGGCATCGAATCTGAACCGCCTTGGCGTGGATGACTCGGTGATCCAGCGCATTCTGCGGCACAGTACAGTCGCGACAACCCAGAACCACTACATCAAGACCGCATCGCCTGATGCGATCGCAGCAATGAAGCAGTTCTCCGAAGCCTTATTGTGCTCCACTTGTGCTCCAGATGGAGACGCCAAGGCTAAGGGTTCTGTTCAGTAGGATTAGTTAAGTGCCTACCTATGAGTGAGCTGGCGGAGAGGGAGGGATTCGAACCCTCGGTACAGGTGTTAGCCCGTACAACGGTTTAGCAAACCGCCGCATTCGGCCACTCTGCCACCTCTCCGGCGTGCGGAGTTACAGTTTACCATGCCAAAGGGTTCGAGCCTTCGGACTCGGCTCGACTTCCATCGGAGAAGAAGGACTTGGGGCGATGTCTGCCGGTGGTGTACGGCGCGATCTTCGTGATCACAGCCCAGCGACTCCGAGACAGCAATTCATCTTCTATTCTTAAAGCTGTTCTTAGCAGGCCGGCCTAAAGAATCAGCCCATACGCGTCTCGCTGACTAATGTATGGTGCGTTCGCCCTTGCGAACTCCGGGTGAACTGGCCGAGCCCTCGAACTTGGCGGCGCCCAGTTTCGTGATCCACAGTCCCGAATGAATGTCGTTGAAATACATCAAGCTGTTGAGCAGGGGACTATCACACGCGACTGAACAGGGTTGACCTCCCCAGGTGAACGGGAGATTCGGGCGGAAGCCTTTGGCGTCTCCGGTCCAGAAGCGGGCAATCTCGCGGCCTTGACGATAAAGGTCGCCCCGCAACTCGCCCGAAATGTCGAGCACGCGGGCACCGCCGCTGTAGTAGCCCTCGTATAGCATGTCGTTCGCGGCCCAGAAATTGTGTGACCCGCCCTCTGGCACTTCGTATTGCGCCACTTCGCGCGGATGTTTTATATCGGACACGTCCATGACGTGGCAGATGGCGCGAACCGGGATGCGGTCGCGGTCTTCCAGCTCGAAAATGGCGGGGAAAACTTCGTCGCCCACAAATAAATAATTCTTGTAGCGAAACACACTGTGCGTGCCCGCCAGCCAGCCGTCGCCGTAGAGCTCGTAATGGTTGAAGCGGTACTGGCTGACCAGCTTGGGGTTCTCCGGGCTGCCTCCGGCCACACCGTTGCCTACATCCAGGATGACCAGTCCGTCTCTCCAGTACGCGAGATAGGCGAGGCCGTCCTTCACCTGCAAGTCGTGCAGGTAGCGGCCGCTGGCGAACGATCCGTGCTCGGTGTTAATGCTGACCACGGTCGGATTCTCCGTCTGCCAACGCGCAACTTCTTTAGGATGCTTCGGGTCCTGAAAATCGATGACCCGCAGCGACCCGGTTGCATCGTCGGTGAGGTACACGTATTGACCGTCGATATAAGCGCTGTGCACCCCGCCGCTCACGGTCGCCGTGTATTCGGAAAGAACTTTCAAATGCGAAGCATCGGAAGTATCGAGGAATACGATTCCGTTCTTGCGGTTGGAAGCTCCTTCGCGTGTGAACACGCCGATTTTTTCGTCAGGCGTCGTGCTAATGTCGTTGATCAGGCGGGCGTCCACCTTGAGACTATCGAGTAGTTTGGGGTTGGCAGGATCGGCGATGTCGTAGACAAAAAGCTTGTCGGCGATGGTGGAAAGATAGGCGTGGTGTCCGATGATCCACTCCTCTGACATCTGCAGATCGGGCATGGGCACGTGCGCGACGACGTCCACCTCGCGCTCCACGTTGCGCGGACGCACCACTACTGAGGCGGCGGCGCTGTGCTGGCCGCTGCTCGCGATCACCACGTAGGTGCCAGCCTTCTCTGCCACAAAAGCTCCGTCGGGGTAAACTATGGCGCCGGTGCCGCTACTGCTCAAAGACCAGCGCACCGCCGAATCCTTCAGTTGCGCACCGCTGCCCTCAAAAGCCGCCGCGCTGAAGTGGACGACATCGCCGGTGCGCGCTTCCGCGGATGCAGGCTTGACCGTGAGTTTATGCGCTGCATCGCGCACCACCTGTAACGTGACGGAGTTGCTCGCTCCCTCTGACGTCGCCTTGATCGTAACGCTGCCCGGAGAGACTCCGATGACGAGACCGGCTGCGTCAACGCTCGCAATCGACGGTTTCTCCGAAGTCCACTTGATCACCGCGTCGGTGCGAGGATTGCCCTCGGCCGAGCGCGCGACGACTGTAATCTTTTCCGCGGCCCCGACAACGATGGGATGCTCCGGCTTGGCAATCTCAAGACTCGCAATTTTCGGATTTCCGACGTTCACCGTGGCATAGCCAGTCTTCCCCGCGATGACGGCCCCCACCGTCACTACTCCGGGCGCATGGAACGTGACTTCGCCGGACTCATCCGCGCCCGCCAGGTCGAAAGGAGCGGCAAACCACACCGAAGGTTTCGCGTCGATGGCGTTGCCCGCGGCGTCTTTGGCCGTAGCGCTGAACTTGACTTTTTCTCCGACGTGAACGTCGAGTGGGTTGGGAGTGATCTCGACGCTTGCGGGAGCCACCGACGTCGTGGCCGCCTCCTGTCCGGCCGGAGCCGCATTCTGCGACCACGCGGCAGTTCCAAAGCAAAAAGTCGTAACCGCAACCGCCAGTACAACTGCACGCTGATTGAACATTCGCCCTCCGCCGTGGCAAGCAGATATTGTCTTGTGGACTACGGTTTGCTCGGTTCCATCTTCCAGAAATCAATGCCCGCGGCCTGTGGCCCAAC
>JBEKWZ010000649.1:0-3330 GCA_049512555.1 Candidatus Sulfotelmatobacter sp.
CGATTGGCGCCGAGCATCCCGTCATGAAAACCTGGCGTGAGATCGTTTCCGTTTTCCAGAAACTCGGCTACTCCGTCGCCGAGGGGCCCGTGGTCGAGACGGACTACTACAACTTCGAAGCGCTGAATTTTCCTCCGAACCATCCCGCACGCGATACGCAGGACACGCTGTTCATCGCGGGCCAGCAGTCGAAGCCGCAGCGCGAGCGGTTGCTGCTGCGGACACACACGTCTCCGGTGCAGATTCGCACCATGGAGAAGATGCGACCGCCGATTCGCATCGTGATTCCCGGCACGGTGCATCGCAACGATCCTCCGGACGCGAGCCACTCGCCGATGTTTCATCAGATCGAAGGTCTGGCCGTCGATACCAACATTACTTTCGGAGATTTGAAAGGCACGCTCGATCACGCCATGAAGGCGCTGTTCGGCTCGTCGGTGAAAACGCACTTCCGGCCGTCGTTTTTCCCGTTCACCGAGCCTAGCGCGGAGCTTTACGTCACGTGCTTCATCTGCGGTGGAAGCGGCAAGCGGGGCACGGACCCGTGTCGTCCATGCAAGCAGACGGGATGGATTGAAGTGCTCGGTTGCGGCATGGTCGATCCTAATGTGTTTGAGTTCGTGAAAGACAACGGATATGACCCGAAGAAAGTTTCGGGATTCGCCTTCGGCATGGGCGTCGACCGGCTCGCGCTGCTGAAATATGGTGTGGATGACATTCAGTTGTTCTTTCAGGGGGATGTGAGGTTCTTGCAGCAGTTTTCTTAGCGATCAGCCGTCAGCTATCAGCTGTGAGTCAAAGGCGCGAGGACACGGGCGAGGATTCCCTGACGCGGTGGTGACGAGGAAGACGTGCAGAGGTCCTTCGCTTCGCTCAGGATGACAGGGCAGAGTAGGTAAATGAAATTATCTCCACAATGGATTCGCGAGTTCGTTGATCTCACGGTTGACGACCGGCGGCTGGCTGAGGACTTGACCAACGTTGGAATTTCGGTCGAGGGGATCAGCGGCAGCGGCGCCGACACCGTGTTTGAAATGGATCTTGGGACGAACCGTCCCGATGCGATGAATCATTACGGCGTGGCGCGGGAGGCGGCGGCGGTTTATGATCTGCCGCTGAAAGCCTTGAGACCGACGCTTCCGAAATGTCCGCAGGGACTGGGCTTCCGTATCGAGATTCATGAAACCACCCTCTGTCCACGCTTCTCCGCACGGGTGATTCGCGACACTTGCATCAGGCCTTCACCTGAGAAAAGTGCGCACCGGCTGCAACTTCTCGATCAGCGGCCGATCTCGAACGCCGTCGACGCCACCAACTACGTTTTGTGGGAAATCGGCAAGCCTACACACGTTTTCGATATGGACTTGCTCGAGGGCGGAAAGATTATTGTGCGCAAGGCGCGCGACGGAGAGAGGCTCAAGACGCTCGACGGCGTCGATCGCAAATTAACTTCCGGAGACCTGGTGGTCTGCGATGCGAAGAAACCCGTCGGCCTCTCCGGCGTGATGGGCGGGTACGACACGATGATCACCGAGAGGACGCGGAACATCTTGATCGAGTCCGCATGGTGGGATCCGGGGATCGTGCGAAAAATGTCGCGGCGGCACGGGCTGCATACCGATGCGTCGCACCGCTTCGAGCGCGGAGCGGATTTCGAATCGACCGTGCTGTCGTGCGATCTCGTGGCACAAATGATTCTGGAGTCCGGCGGCGGGACGCTGCAAGGCGATGTGGTCGATGTGGTCTCCAAGCCGATGGACCAGGCGCCGGTGGTGCTGCATGTTTCCGACGTGCATCGCGTTCTGGGCGGGAGCCTTGACCGGGGACAGATCTTTCGGCTGCTGAAGCGGCTGGGCTTCATAGTCGTTCCCGAGGGCCAGGATGAAGCGCGGTTTCGCGTCCACATACCCAGCTGGCGGCTCGACGTGGAGCGCGAGATCGACGTGATCGAAGAAATCGCGCGGCTGCACGGGTACGATAAATTCGAGAATACGCTGCCCGCCTACAGCGGCGCGGTGGTCGAACTTCCGCATGCAGCGATGGATGCGGCTGTTCGTACGCGAGCGCTGGCACTGGGATACAACGAATCTCTGTCACTGACGTTTATTTCGCACGCCGACGCGGAGAGATTTTCGTCTTCTTCCGCGGAAGCGAAGGTGCTTGAGCTCGAGAATCCACTCAGCGAAGAGGCGTCGGTCATGCGCACCTCGCTGATTCCCGGCATGCTCGGCGTGCTGGCGTGGAATTTGAATCGCGATGTGGCCGATGCGCGGCTGTTCGAGATGGGCAGCGTGTATGAATTATCGGCCGACTCGTCGGGCGAGCCTCGCGTGGAGCCGCGGCGCGCCTGCCTGGGTGCGACGGCAGCGGCCGTTCGAAACGCTTTGCCGGCAGGCGGTGAGCTCGATGTCAGCAAGGGTGAAGCTGCCGCGGCTTCGGAAATGTTTCGCGGATTCAAAGGTGATGTAGAAACTCTGCTGGCGGCGTTTGCTGGTGACGTGATTTACGACCGACAGACGGCGGAGTATTTTCATCCAGCACGTTCGGCGCGGGCGCGGATAAACGGCGCGGCGGTGGCGCAGTTTGGACAGATTCATCCCGAAGTCGCGGCGGCGCGCAAGCTGCGGCAGGACGTGTTTCTGGCGGAGTTTGATCTGGAGCAGTTGTATAAGCTCGGACTGCGGCGGGTGAAGTTCACACCTCTGGCAAGGTATCCGGCAGTCGAGCGGGATTTTTCGTTCGTCTTTGCGGACGATATTTCGTTCGAGCAGATATCCAAGGCGGTCACACTTCTGTGCCTCGTGGAGTTAAGAGAGTTTCTCCCGGTGGAGATTTTCCGGGGCGGGTCAATTGCCGCCGGGAAATACTCCATATTGTTGCGGGCCCGCTTTCAATCGGCAGATCGAACCCTGCGCGAGGATGAAGTGGCGCAGTGGTCGAGCCAGATCGTGTCTGCGCTTGCGGAACTGGGCGGGGCGCAAAGGGTTTGATCCATTCACCAGCTATGTACCTCAGGGGGCTGAAGCCCTCGGTCATTTAGTCCCGGAGATCGCAGCGCTGAGAGCGCCGCACCACCCAAAAATCCACTCAGTATTATTCGGTCACCCATCGTCTCATTCTCTCGTTACTAAGCTCGTTCTCATTTTTCCAGCGATTCGCTCAAACTCCGCTACTGACCGTAGCCCCTTTCAGGTTTTCAAACTTTCTGCCGATAGACAAAGACGTGAGCAATCACTCAGCAGGATCAGGCGGGGCGTCGGGTGCGGCTACGGCTCGGGCGCGCGACGTGAAGCCGTTGCGCTATGTGGCGCGGCAACCGATCTTCGACCG
>JBEKWZ010000650.1:0-3328 GCA_049512555.1 Candidatus Sulfotelmatobacter sp.
CTGGTGATGTCGCTAAAAGAAACGGCCGAAGGCATCCTGCGCAAGCCGGATGTGTATGTGGCTCCTATGGCCGGGATGAATGGCGAGGCAGCGCGGCTGGCGCGCGAGTTGCGACGGCATGATCTGGTGGTCGAATTAGGAGATGACAGCTTCCGGCTGAAGAAATCGTTTGAAGCGGCGACCAAGGCGGGCGCGAAGTACATCCTGATTGTAGGCGAGAATGAAGTGAAGGCGCAGGCGTTCGCGGTGAAGAATCTGGAGACCGGCGAACAGGTGCAAGTGGCGCGCGGGGAACTGGCGGCGAAAATTCGTGGAGCGTGAAGCCGCCGTCGATGTGGCGGGAGAACAGCAGGTTCTTCGTCGCTTCGCTCCTCGGAATGACAAGCCTTGCCGTGAGGTTGCTTTGCCTTTCGGAATGAAAAGTTTCGTTAAGGTGTTGATTACAGCGTGACAAATCGCTTTCTAAAGAGTCTTAGTAAGGAGACGGGAATGAAATATGGGATGGTAGCGGTCGTGATTCTGTTGTGCTGCGGATTGTGCGTCGCTGGCTCGGGACAGGCCAATGCTCCCGCCAAACCGCTGACTCCGCTGGAGCAAACTTTGATGGCCGCGGAGAAGAGTTTCATCGAAGCGGCGAAGAAGGGCGATGTGGCGTTCTTCAAGCGCACGCTCGCCGACGACTTCACTCTGGTCGACTTCGGCGGCGAGGTGGGGGAGCGGCAGGACATGATTGACAGCATGTCTGGGGGCGGATTCGACCTGCTCGCCTACGACATGAAGGTTATTCCCGTGAGCGACGGGGTTGCGATTGTGACCTACAACGTGGTGCTGCGGGTTCCGGCGGCAGAAGATCAGGGGCCACCTCCCCGGTACCAGCACTTCAGCACCACCTGGGTAAAGCAGGGCGACGTCTGGAAGATGAAGTTTCTGCAGATGACGGTGGCGCATTACGGAGACTGGTAGAGAGACGATTTTCGATTGTTGATTGAAAGCCCGCCGGGGAAATGGTTGACGGGCTCCGGGTGTGAAGCTACTATTTCGCCGAAGTCGCGGCGGTTCTTCAATCAGCAATCAACAATCAGAAATCAACTTCAACAAAGGACTGCGAGGCGTGCGATGAAAAACATAAGAATGTTTCTGGCGGCGGGGCTGGTGCTGGCAGCAGTGGCCGCGGCCCAGGAGATGCCGAAGCCGGGGCCGGAACTCAAGAAGCTCGACATGTTTGCCGGTTCCTGGACGATGGAGGGCGACATGAAGCCGGGCGCAATGGGCCCAGGCGGCAAAACGACCGAGACCGAGAAATGTGAGTGGATGGATGGCGGATACTTCATCGTCTGCCACTCCGACTACAAGACCACGATGGGCAACGGCTCCGGCATTTCGGTGATGGGCTACTCCGCTGATGACAAGACCTATACCTATCGTGAGTTCAATAGCTGGGGAGAATTCACAGACTCCAAGGGCACTCTTGATGGCGACACTTTCACCTGGATCAACGACTGGAAGATGGGCAGCATGGCGATGAAGGGCCGCTTCACCATGAAAGTCACTTCGCCAACGTCGTACGATTTCTCGTTCGAGTCGTCAGAGGATGGAAAGAAGTGGACATTGTTCATGGACGGCCACGCCACCAAGGCCAAGTGAATCTCGGCACGGCAAGGTTGACCTGACAATTGTCATACGCCGCGGCTGACGAATCGCACTGGGCAGGCGCATTTACACGCGCTACGATCCTTGCTGAAATGCTTCGCTGGCTTTTGCCGACTGGCCAAAAGCGAACAGCCGTGAGCTTTTCCAATCAAGGAGCGCACATCATGAATTTCAAAACCATTCTGTTTTCGACTCTAGTTTTGTTTGCGGCTTCCGCCTCCGCGCAGATGGCGCCCACGCCGGGCCCGGAAGTAAAAAAGCTCGACTTCTTCGTCGGAACGTGGACGTCGGAAGGCACGATCGCACCAGGCCCGTGGGGAGCCGGCGGAAAATTCACTTCGACCGACACCGCGGAGTGGATGCCGGGCAAGTTCTTCGTGGAGGGTCACGCGGACTTTAAGATGCCTCCGGAACTGGGAGGCGACGGCAAGGCGGTTTCTTACCTCGGGTACGACACAGACGAAAACGTCTATACCTACAACGAATTCAGCAGCCAGGGACGGCGGGAGAATTCCAAGGGCACGGTCAGCGGCGATACCTGGACGTGGACGAGCTCGCAGAACTATGGCGGGCAGGAGATCAAGCAGAAGATGACAATGAAAGTGTTGTCGCCGGCAAGCTACACCCTGAAGTTTGAAGTGTCGACCGACGGCACGAACTGGATGCCGTTCATGGAGGCGAAAGTGACGAAGAAGTAGGGATGCTTTAGGCGACACGTCAAAGGCTTCAGCCCCCGGAGGCTGGAGCCTTTTGCTTCGCACGTCTGTGTTGCGCAGCGCGTTCGGCTTTTGGGTGGCGCAGCGCTTTCAGCGCTGCGATCAAGCATCTCCCTCTGGTGCGGGCTTTAGCCCCTGAGGTGAATCATTCGGCAGCTTGGTGAGACGCGCAGCGGGTAGTAGGATTGCGGCTAAGGCGGTGTCATGAATACAAAGTACTTCATTTTTATGTTGGCCTTGAGCCTCGGATTAGGAGTGCCGAGGGTTTCGGCGAAACTGCACGCGCAGGAAGCGAAGCCATCGGGCGATGCCGGGGCAAAGTCCGCACCAGCTGCCGCTCCGCAATCGGACGCGAAAGCCGGGCGGGAGTATTCGGGAATGTACGCGTTTCTCAAAGAGGGAGAGTTTGTGCAGGTGACGGTCGAGGACACAGGGCACGTCACGGGATTCGTTTCGCGATTCGCCGACGCAGAAAACGAGAAGGGGGAGTTCCTCGATCAGTTTTTCAAGAGCGCCAAACTCGAAGGAAATAAGTTGAGTTTCACGACAGAAATGGTCCGCGGAGTGGCGTTTGACTTTAAAGGAACGGTCGAGCGCGGTGAGGGGAAGAATCCCAGGGACGAGGCGTATTTCATGCTCAAAGGAACGCTGACTGAGAATGCAAGCGATGCGAACAAGAAAGTGACGTCGCACTCGCAGGAGGTCGCGTTCAAGATGTTTCCGCTGGACGCTGCGCCCAATTCCGCTCAGAAGAAATAGGGGATGGCTCTAGCCTGCCGGGAAGTGAGCTTCCCCAGGGGCTAAAGCCCTCATATTTTGTGGGACGTAATGGCACGGCTGAAGCCGTGCCCTTCCCTGTTTCTCCCTCTCGATGTGCATCTCTGAGAGGAGCATATCTAATCTGACTGAGGGTTATTGTCCCGCGCGAATGGGCGAGAGGTTCAGGCGGCCGGGGGCTTTCT
>JBEKWZ010000651.1:0-3323 GCA_049512555.1 Candidatus Sulfotelmatobacter sp.
GCCGTCCCCGGCGGCTGTCGTGGCGGCGTCTCGCCGCCACCGCCAATCACCTAATCATTTCAGGGATTCCTTCCGCAGCACCGCGAAGTGTCCGACTTTTCTTTCGCGGAATCCCAGCCTCTTGTAAATCTCAACCGCCCGCTCATTGTCTTGTCTGACATGCAGGAACGGCGTTTCTCCGCGCTCGCGAATACGCTGCATCACTTCCGTCATCAGAATCGCGGCGTAGCCGTGGCCTGTGTGTTCGGGATGTGTGCAGACCGCGCTGACCTCACTGTGGCCCGGAACTTTCAGGCGCTCGCCGGCCATCGCGACTAGCCTCCCCTCCCGGCGAATGCCCAGGTACGTGCCCAGTTCGTGGGTGCGAGTGCTGAACGGCCCGGGCTTGGTCAGGGCGGTCAGGTCGATCATCTCCTGAGAATCGCGTGGACCAAGTTCTATTAGTTCGGGACTTGAGGGTTCGGGAGACGAGCGTTGCTGGCCGGAGCGGGACTGGGCCGGCGGTGCAATCCCGTCGTCAGCCACCATCTGCAGCAGCGGAGCACCTGCCACGAAGCTCCAACCCGCCCGCAATTCGTGCGGCTCATTCTCATACGGCTGATCGAGGAATAGCCCGACCGTCCCGCCCGGACCAACCAGTCCACCCAAAGACGCGTAACCCCGCTCCCCATGCTGGCGAAAGGCGCCCAGCGGGCCAACCTCGCGAACGAAGCGCCGCGCCTCGCCGAAGCTCTCGGCAAACTGCGCGTCCCGCGTGGTTAGCGCCTGCCAGATCACATTGTCGAGAGGGTGCATGCGGATTCGATCTCTGCCAGAGCCCGCAGGTCAGATTAATTCTGAGGGGCTCGGCCCGGCTATCCGAAGATTGCGCGCAAACTATTCCTTCAGATCGACATGCTGCACATCCTCAATCGGATGGCCGAGGAAGCGCTCGCCGAGCCGGCGGAATTTTTCCACGGAATCGGTGGCAAAAAACTTCAGGCGAGGAGCCGCTTCCCGTTCCGCTCCCCCGGAAGCCGAGGGGACCAGTTGCTGCAGCCGGGAAGCCACCGCACGGGCCGTCGACTCGGCCGAGTCCACGATGCTCACATGGCCGGGCGTCACCCGCTGCAGGAGCGGCTTCAGCAACGGATAATGGGTGCAGCCCAGAACCAGCGTGTCGGCCTCGCGAAATCCGTCCGCGAAAGCCTCGGCGAGGTAAATGCGCGCGACTTGCTCGGTGACGGGGTGCTCTATCCATCCTTCTTCAACCAGCGGAACCAGCAGCGGGCAGGCCTTCTCTCTCGCGCGCAGGCCGCGAGCTTCGAGAGCTTTGTGGTAGGCATGGCTGCTGACCGTCGCCTCGGTCCCGATGACCACGATTTTCTGGTTCCTGGTCGCCGCAGCCGCCGCCTCGGCGCCCGGTTCAATCACCCCCACCACCGGAACGTGCGCCGCATCCGTGATGCGATCGAGCGCCAGCGCCGTCGCCGTATTGCAGGCGATGACCAGCATCTGCGCGCCGTGAGATTCAAGATAATGCGCCGCCTCTACGGCATAGCGGGCCACAGTGTCGACCGACTTCGAGCCGTAGGGTAGGCGAGCGGTATCGCCAAAGTAGGCATAATCCGCGCCGGGGACGAGTTCAAGTAAAGCTTTAAGGACGGTGAGGCCGCCGAAGCCGGAATCAAATACGCCGATGGTGGGACGGCGTCGTGAGCTGGCAGGGCTCTTTACGGCGCCCGGTTCAGCGCTCATTCATCTCGTCCCGAGTGAACTTGCGTCCGGAGCCGACCGTGGCTTCGGACATGACGCGCGCGCCGCAGCACGGCCCCGGCGGAATCGGCGCCCCGTGCGGGCAAGTCGGCGGGTGCCCCAGAAACGCGCAGATTTTATCCGTCGCTTCCGGCGAAAGAATGTGCTCGAACTTGCAGGCCTGTTGTTCGATTTCCGACTCGCTGTCCATGGCCAGGCTGTCGGTAAACAGCCGCTCCGCCAGCCGGTGCCGCCGGATAATGCTGCCCGCGCGCTCCCGCCCGCGCGGTGTGAGTTCGACAATCAGCGTTCCATCGCCCGACGAAGCCGCCACCGGCTTCAGAGCCTCGTGGCAAGGATTCACAAACGGCTTGTGACCATGCGGATGCGGTGGGTGCGGAGTAGATGCCACCAGCCCCATTTCAATCATCTTTTCAATGGCCAGGCTTACCGGCAGGGCGCCGTGCACTTCCATGCGCTCGACTTCGGCGATCTCGCCATGCTCGGCCAGCACCCACAACTCTTCGAGAACTTCGTCGAGTTGCTCCTCGTCGGCCATGGAAAAAACTTCCTGTGACGCGATCTTGCCATGATGCAACTCGATGCGCCGGTCGGCCAGCCGGGCCACCACTGGATCGTGCGTCACCATCACGATGGTGCGTCCCTGCTGATGAAACTCGCGCAGCAGCCGCAGCACGATTTCTTCGTTGACCGCGTCCAGATTTCCTGTGGGCTCGTCCGCCAGAATGATTTTCGGATCGTTGATCAGCGCCCGCGCAATGCACACCCGCTGCTGCTCTCCGCCCGACATTTGCGAGGGCAGATGATGTGCCCGATCGCCCAGGCCGACACGCGTCAGTGCCTCAACCGCCTCTTTCTCGTCAGTCATGCTGTGAAAATACTGCGCCAGCATCACGTTCTCGACGGCGGTAAGAAAGGGAATCAGGTGGAACTGCTGGAAGATGAATCCAATTTTTTCCGCGCGCACCCGGTTCAAATCTGCCGCCGAGATCCCCGCCACATTCTGCCCGTCGAGCCAGATCTCGCCCGACGACGGCCGGTCAAGGCAGCCAATCAAATTTACCAGCGACGATTTCCCCGACCCCGATGGCCCCATGATCGAAAGCCACTCGCCCTGCGTGACATGCAACGAGATATGATCCAGGGCACTAATAAAGCCCGAGGCGTCATCCTTGCCCGATCCCTTCACGTTACCCGCTTCCTTGGCGGGGTAGAGTTTCGTCACATCCTTGATCTGAATCATTTCACTCTCCCCTCAGAATCACTGCCGGCTGCACCCTGCGCAGCAGCGAGATCGGAAGGATCGCCGACAACAAAGTCACAGCCATGCTACCAGCCAGAACCACCGGCAGCACACTCCAACGCGGCACGACGGGAGCGTGAAAGTTAACCCGTCCGATCCACGCCGCGATGCCGATCCCGATCACGAACCCGATGAGCGCGCCCGTCGCGCCCAGCACGGCGGCTTCCGCGGCGAAAAATCCGTTGAGCACTCGCCCCGACGCGCCCAGGGCTTTCATGATGGCAAAATCGCGCCGCCGGTCGAACACCCATCCCATCAATGTGGA
>JBEKWZ010000652.1:0-3310 GCA_049512555.1 Candidatus Sulfotelmatobacter sp.
CGTCGCCGTTGCCCGTGAAAACCACTGCCGACCCGGGACTGATTTCTCCGTAATATTCTTCATCGCATGCGGTGGTTTGGAGGGCAATCGCCAGATCCAATTTGCCATCCTGGTTGAGATCGCCGGCGCTGATCCAGTACGGACCAGCCGTGCATAATGTGTTAATCGTATAAGGAGTGCCCACCGTGAATGTTCCGTCGCCCTTCCCGGTAAGAATCACCAGGCTCCCTCCCGATTGAAAACTAGTGACAGCCAGATCCAGCTTGCCGTCGTTGTTGAAGTCGCCGCCAGTCATCGCATCTCCATATAACGGGGAAGTCGTGACGACTGGAGACTCGAATGTGCCGTCTCCTTTGCCCAGCAGCACCATGACTTGCTCCTGGTTGTAATCGGTGAGGGCGACATCGAGTATGCCGTCTTTGTTGAAGTCGCCGACCACCACGCTGGCGGCATACCCGCTGGCGCCTGCTGTAACAATGGCCGCCCCGTAAACGCCTTTGCCTTTATTGAGTAGCACGCTGATGCTGCCGTCGGCGTTCGAGACCACAAGGTCCAGCTTTCCATCACCGTTGAAGTCGGCCAACGTGATACTGTAGGACTGCACAGTGACCCCGGTGGAATAGTAAACAGGCGCTTTGAATTTTCCAGTGCCGAGGCCGGCCAGCACGGCCACTTCGTTGTTCGGACACCCGCCGTCTCCGCTGTTGGTCATTGTTGCCACCACATCGACCTTGCCATCGCCAGTGACATCCCCCAATGCGATGGAACTAACGCCGCCGCTGTTGGCTTGGCCACAACCCACCGCGGTGGAAATAGGCGCCCCAAACGCGCCATGCGAACTGCCGAGCATCGATGTAATGCCAACGCCTGTCCCGCCGCCCGCTTCTACTATGTCCAGGTTGCCGTCATCGTTCAGGTCCGCGGTTGCGATCTGGGCGACGGTGCCGCTCCATGTGTAGCCGTAGCTCTGACTGCTCCGGAAAGTGCCGTCGCCGTTCCCGAAGCTCATGGTCATCGCATTGCCGGCGGAGTAGCCCTCCCCGCCCACAACGAAGTCCAGCTTCTTGTCGCCGTTAAAGTCCGCTACAACGACATTGTTCGGATACCCATCCGTGGCGAATGATTCTCCCGCCGCGAAGCCGCCTTTCCCATTGCCCAGCATTGTCCATACCGCGGAAGAAGTGTAGGAACTCACAACCAAGTCATTCTTCTTGTCGCCATTGATATCGGTGATTACGATGGAATTTATCCACTGGGGGCCAGTCCCGCTATAGAGAACCGGGGGCCTGAATGTGCCATCGCCGTTGTTGATGTACACGTAAGCTCCGGATCCAGTTCCCATCACCACGTCGCCGTGGTCCTTGCTGATGAGTTGCCCAATGGTTACGGCCATTGCACCCGAATTGTCGCCCTCCAGGTAAAACACAGGAGTTTGGAAAGTGCCGTCGCCGTTGCCGATCAGCACATAGATGCCATCGAGGTTCGCGTTGGACGCGACCACCAGGTCGGGCTTTCCGTCATCATTGACATCCCCCGCTGTGATGGCCCCTGAGTAACCCGAATAAGGGACTGCTACCACTGCCGTTGGGCTCACAAACGTGCCATCGCCGTTCCCAAGAAAAACGTCCACTCCCTGATTTTGGGGATCCAGAGCGATGATGTCGAGGTGTCCGTTGCCCCGAAGATCGGTGGTGGCCAATCCGCCAGCCAGTTCGTTGTTGGCAGGTTCGCCGAGTTCCGGATACGAAGCCTTGAGGGTGAAGCCGCCCGCGCCGTTGCCTAGAAAAATCGAGAGCGTGCCCGGGTTGAAGTTGCAGTCACCACCAGCAGTGCCGGACACGACGGCGAAATCCAGATCACCATCGTTATTGAAGTCCCCAGTGACGATGCCGCCCTCTAAAGCGCACGCAAACGTGGTGATGGACGAGACTGCTCCGAAGGTGCCATCGCCGTTTCCCAACTGAATGCCTACTCCGTCTGCGCACAAAGTAAGCAGGTCTGGCACTCCGTCGTTGTTGAAGTCGCCGACGGCAACCACATAGGGTGCATAGACTTGGTAATTTGCAACGCTACAGGTGGCAATGACGCTCCCGGTCACAAAGGTTGCCGGGGTAGGCGCCTGCCCAACGGAAATGCCGGTGAGGGCTACAAAGGCCGTTAGCAGGGCGCAAAAGGTCGCAGATAGGGCGGTAAGGCCGCGGCGGGTCGACATTCCAAATCCTCCAAACTCGTCAACAGAAAGAGACTTACACGCAGGACAGCTGGTTCTTGGTCACCGAGCCATCCGAGTGGCTCGATAAGGTCTGTGATTGGCCAGAAATGGGACGATTCCCGGCCGACAATCCAGCGCGTATAATGCGGGACGGTCATCCTCCCCCGCAACGGGCAACAACGGACATTAATGGGCATTACAGGATGGGCTATAACTCCCTACGCCAGACCGCTGATCACCGCCTCGATTCTTGGAAAGAGATAGCCGCCTTCTTTGGCCGCGACGAACGTACCGTTCGCCGCTGGGAGAAAGAGCGAGGCTTGCCCGCCCACCGTGTCCCTGGCGGGGCTCGTGGAGGAGTGTTTGCCTATACTGCCGAACTGAGGGAGTGGCTTAAAGGACCAGGCAGCGAATTGCACACTAGAAAACCTGGCTTGGGGGTTGCGGAGAGTGGCGTTGGCGAGAATACCGGCGAGACTAAGAGTAAAGGGATCGAGGGTGTGTCTTCACTCAAGCCCTTGGAGGGCCCGAGCGCTCTGGACAGGGCCCTCGAGTTGCGGTCAGCGACGGGCCCACGTCCGCCCCAAGCTAACCCGCCGATTGCCAGGACTGTAGTTTGGCTCGCGCCGTTACTACTGTTAGCCATTTTGATCGTGGCGCTTTCGGTCAGTCATCGCGCAACTCGCTACAGGAATGCACTGGCTGCTGCGCACTCGCCAAATCCCGAAGCACAGGAGCTTTATCTCAAAGGCGAGTATCACTGGACCAAGCGCACTCCGGAAGATCTGAACAAAGCGGTCGATTATTTTACTCAGTCGATCGTGAAAGACCCCAGCTATGCGCCTGCCTACGTGGGCCTGGCCGACTGCTATAACTTGCTGCGCGAATTCAGCATTATGCCGCCGGACGAGGCCTATCCCCGCGCTCTGGCCGCAGCGCAGAAAGCTGTGGAGCTCGATGATACCTCCGCGGGTGCGCACACTTCCCTGGCCTTCGCGACCTACTACTGGAATTGGGACCCGGTGACAGCCGAACGCGAATATAAACGGGCACTGGAACTGAACCCAAACCTCGTGCAGGGGCATCACTGGTACGCCA
>JBEKWZ010000653.1:0-3301 GCA_049512555.1 Candidatus Sulfotelmatobacter sp.
AGCGGCACCGGCATCAGGCCCGGATCGCTATCAGGTCGATCACTGGCAGATCCCGCAACCTCAACTCCCGCCATCTTCGCCAAGCGGATCACCGCCAGCACGTCGCCCTCCGATTCCGCCCCGCTAATAATGTAGTTGCGGATCGATTGCGGCGGATATGTTCGCTTCAGTTTGGCGACGGTGCGAAACGTGTCGAGCAGTTCGCGGCTCTCGGCCGAGTTTGTGCTGCGTTCGGGCGCGGTCCCAAGTTCATCTATGGCACGCGCATGCACCCGCGCATGTTGACGGATGTCGAGCGTCTGCAGGTGAAAGCCGAACTTCCGCACCATGCGCAGCAGCGAGCCGATGTAGGTTCGCGCCAGTCGCTCGCCGCGGTGCGCGATCAGGCTATTCCAGACGAGAAGAAGATCTTGTTCAAACTCGGCAGCATCGCGGTAGGCGGCAGCTGTCTCCGCTCCCTCGCGAGTCCGTTGCAGGCGATGAAACATGTACGAAAGAAAACGGCGGTAGCTTTCTGCCTGATTCTCGGGGCCCCACGCCAGGTGCACGCCCGGAATGGTGCGCTCATATAGCTTGAGCCGCGCCAGTAATTCTTCCGAAACCGGGGTCTGCCGGCGCGAGGAACTCAGCCGGTCACTCAGGGCCTCCACGCTGTCAAGATATTCGCGCAGGATCAAGGCTCGCGCCATGTCGAGAGCATCGCGAATGCATTCCGGCTTCACCAGCGGATTGCCGTCGCGATCGCCGCCAATCCACGATCCGAAATGAACCACGTTCGGAACCGAAGACTCGTCGAGCACCATTCCATAAATGTCGCGGAACGATTCCACGATTTCGTCATAGAGCCTGGGCAGCGAGGCGAATAACGAGAAGCGGAAATAGCGCAGGCCCATGCGAATCTCGTCGTCCACCGTAGGTTTCGCCATGCGGACTTCGTCGGTCTGCCAAAGGGACGTGACTTCGGCGCGGATATTATTTTCGCAGTCCTTCGCTTCCTCGGACGTGAGCGGAAGCCGGTCGAGGCGTTCCAGTTCCTGCGCGATGCGGCGGCGCTTCAGCAGAACGGTCTGCCGGGCGACTTCGGTCGGATGCGCTGTGAAGACCGGCGTAATCGCGATCTGGTGGAGCGCGGCGACCGCATCGGCTGCCGAGAGTCCAGCCTCTTTCATGCGCCCCAGCGTTCCGCGAAACGAGCCCGGGAGCGGCGGATGTTCTCGATCCAATTTGCCGGCGCGCCGGCGGCGCTGGCGGTGGTTCGTCTCGGCCAGGTTGGTGAGTTCGAAGTACGTCGCAAAGGCCTTGGTGACTTGGTAGGCGTGGGACAAGTCCATGCGCGAGACGATCTCTTGCGCCTTGCGCATCAGCTCGGTCGAAGAGGCTTGCTCCGGACTTTGCCGCGCCGTTTCGCGATGCTCGATCAGCAGGCGGCGCAGTTCTTCCACGGAGTCGAACAAGTCCTGGCCGGACTGCTCCACCAGCACCTGCCCAAGGATCGCGCCTAGCGACCGCACGTCCCGCCGCAGCGGGTTATCTTTCGCGGGCTCGTCCGAGTGCGCAATCAGTTCGGCCAGCCGCGCCTGCTGGTCGTCGGCTTTCCACAAGGGCTTGGGCTCGTTCGGGGCCATGATAAGGATGTAGGCAGAATAAACGACCCGGCCGGAACGTGCGATGAAAAGAGTGAATACCAAGGAATCACGCCGCTTTGTCATCCTGAGCGGAGTTGCCGTCCGTGAAGCGGACGGCAACGCAGTCGAAGGACCCCGCGCCACTCGCTTTCAGCAGGGACGGGCCAGGGAGTTTCGGCCACGGAACCGGCAGATCGAGCGAACGCCCTTCCAGGTTCATTTCACTCGAGGCGGGCAAGGGGTCCTTCGACTCCGTGGGTGTTTCGCTCCGCGAAGCACCCACTGCGCTCAGGATGACATGCTGATGGGCGGGTCGAGGCTATTTCGGAACTTCGAAGCGGTAGCCGATGCCGCGCAGGGTCTTCAAATACTGCGGATGGCGAGGGTCAACCTCAATCTTCTCGCGCAGCCGTCGGATATACACGTCAATCGATCGCGGGGTGACGAAGGGAGTCTCTTTCCACACCGCGTCGAGCAATTGATCGCGCGTCAACACGCGCCCGCGATGGGTGGCAAGGTATTCCAGCAGGCGAAATTCGCGGACGGTCGTGAGCACGTTGCGTCCCTTGGCCTGCACGGTCATCGACGACACATCAATTTCCAGGTCGCCCAACTTCATCACTTCTCCAGCCGCCGGAACCTGCCCCAACCCGCGCAGCACGCTGCGAATCCGGGCCACCAGTTCGCGCGGGCTGAAAGGCTTGGTGATGTAGTCGTCGCCGCCCAGTTCGAGTCCCTTCACGCGGTCGGCTTCCGCGGTTTTCGCGGTCAAAAAAATGATGGGAGTCGCCGAGAGCACCGGAGTCTGACGAATGTGCCGGCACAGTTCGAAGCCATCAGTCCCGGGCAGCATCACGTCGAGCAGAAACAGCGCGGGCATTTCGCGCACCGCTTCGGTAAGCACGGAAGAGCCGCTTACAAAACTCTGCACCTCGAACCCGGACGCCTGCAGATGGTGGGAAATGAGGCGGGCGATGTCCTCGTCGTCCTCGACCACAAAGATGACCGGACGGAACGCGGCTGCGCTGGCAGTGTTCCCTGGTTCGAGGAATTCGGCTGGCTGATGCATTTGGCGGTTCAGGGTACCCCAACGGAGTCGCAGCAGTTCCCGGAGCAAGGGCAACCAAACACGACTCTATTGGGGAAATGTTGCGCGAATGTTTCTCGTGTGTTAATGAACGATGAATTTGTGGAGAGAAAGTTCTCAGTTCTCGGTTCTCAGTTAAGTTTGGAACGAACGCGTCTTTTGATCTCCCACCCGAGGAGTCATGAACTGGGACTTTTCCTTGACAGCGGGGCCGCCCGGTTTTGCTTCTCTGAGAACTGAGAACTGAGAACTGAGAACTCGAGAAAAGCTAGTTCGCTGCCTTCTTCTTTGGCATGTGCCGCAGGCTGCGGCCTTCAATCAGGCTGTAGAGATCTTCGGCGAGGTTGGTGGTGTGATCCCCGGCGCGTTCCAGAGCCTGCGCCATGAGCAGCACGTCGAAACCTGTGGTATCGCCCTGGGCCACGGTTTCGGCCAGATGCTTCTGGAACAATCCATGACAGACGCGGTCGATCTCTTTATCCATCTGCAAGACTTTGCGGGCACACTCCAGATCGAGCGTGGAGAAGCCCTGGTGAATCAGGTCAAGCATGTCGCGCAGCACGGCCGACATTTCCACCAGTTGGCGCAC
>JBEKWZ010000654.1:0-3292 GCA_049512555.1 Candidatus Sulfotelmatobacter sp.
GGCACAGCAGGTTCCCAGCTGCGCAGTTCGGAATGACAAATGCCGTATGGTTGGGAATGGCAACGTTACTGTTCTGCATGACGCTCTTTACTGATTGGCTTCGAAACCGATCTCAATAAACGCATCCCGCGAGAAGGGCTGCGTAATCCAAGCCATCCAGTACTTGCGAGTGATCGTCCTGCGCGCGCGTGCAAAATCCTCTTTCGGAAGCAGGCGGGCCGTTGCTGCTACATCAGGTCCAGTGACTTTCCCGCGCATGGTGCAGGGCGCCACCCGCACCTGAGGATTATTGCGGATCCGCTTGGTCTTGCCCATCTTGCTGAGCGTCATCACGTAGAGCTTGCCGTCTTGTTCGCCAAACCATACCGGAGTCGCGACGCCCGCTCCATTCTTACGAAAGGTGGTGAGCGAAATATATTTCTGACCTTGAATGGGAGCGGGAACTGGGCTGGCCATGGGCTCCATTCTAAAGTGATGAAACAAAAAAAGTCGCAGGATTCCCACCGTTAATCTGCTTCTCCTATCATCTCTGGTACGCGACTGATTGCCCCGGTCTGGTCATCTGTGTTACAAGCCTGAACATGCGTAAATGGATGAAGGATCGATTACAGCGCCGCAAAAAGAAAACTCCGGAGCAGGGAAGTCAGCCGGCGCCTCCGCCTCTGCAGCCCGCCTATTTCGACGCGGAGCAAGCTCCCAGCGCGGAGCCCGAGTCCGGACATCTCGATACTCCGCGGTTTGAGTCGGCCCAAGAGTCGACCCAAGAGTCGAGCCACGAGTCGAGGCGCGGGTCGAGCCATCACGAGGCAGAGGTCTCGCCTCCGTCCGAAACGGAATTCGAAGCGCAACCCACTTCTGAAGAACCCGCCAGCCCAACGGCGCAGGCGCGTCCGGCCGGTGGCAGTGGAGACGGCCAGCGTGGTCGGGGACGGCGCCGACGGGGTGGACGTGGCCGCGGAGGCCGTGGTCGCGAGCAAGCCGTTGCCCAGGCTTTCACTCCAGCCGTCGCGAAAGGCATTATTCCCGACGTTCCCACTGGAAGCCAAGAGGCGCAGCCGGAACCAATCGCAGCTGACGCCGCCGAGGCGGAAGTCGTGCCGCAAGCCCCCGCAATTCCTGCCGCCGTGCCCGCAGCTCCGGCGCGGCCGCCCAAAGGCATTGTCGTGCTTGCCATCGGGCTCCCCGGTTCCGGCAAAAGTTCGTGGTTCAAGCGTCACAATGTGGCGCCGCTCTCCAGCGACATGGTGCGGTCGTTGCTGTTTGACGACGTGCGCGAGCAACGCTTTCAGGATCTCGTATTCTCGAACCTGCGTTCGATGCTGAAGGCGCGTCTTATCGCGAAGCGTCCCATGAATTATGTGGACGCGACCAATCTGACTCCGCAAGAGCGCCAGCACTGGATCAAACTCGCCAAGGATTACAACTACGAAGTCCACGCCGTGTTCTTCGACGTCCCGCTCGACGTCTGCCTCGAGCGGCATCAGCGCCGCGATCGCGTCGTCCCGGAAGACGTGATGCGCCGCATGGCTGCGAAGCTGAAGGCGCCCACATTTGAGGAAGGCTTCGCGAAGATCACTGTGGTGCGCGTGAAGAAGAAGGACGAACTCAGCCCTTCAGGTGCGGCAGCAACTCCTTGAACGCGGCCGACGAAGACGAGCGCATCAATTCATAAATCATCATCTCGGTCGACGAGATCACCGCGCCGGCCGCCCGCATGCGCTCCAGCCCGATCTTCCAGTTCCATTCCGTTCGCGAACCGACCGCGTCAGACGCTACGTGGACCAGATAGCCTTCGCGCAGCGCCCCCAGCGCGGTCTGCGTCACGCAGACGTGGCTTTCCATCCCGCACAGCAGCAGAGTGTTGCGCTGGCCCGGGAGCCGCTTGAGCACCGAGCAGAAAGCATCGCTGCCGAAGCAGGAAAATAAAGTCTTGTCGATCGCTTCCGTTCCGGCCAGCAGGGAAGCAATCTCCGGGACCGTTCCTCCCAGGCCCTTCGCATACTGCGTGCTGACCAGCGCCGGAATGTTCAGGATCGTGGCCGCACGAATCAGCAGCTGCGCGTTCCGTACCAACTGTTCCTTCTGAAAAATCGGCGGCAGCAACTTCTCCTGAATGTCGATCACGACCAGCGCGCACTGCTCGGGCTGCAACGGACGGCGCGCCATCTCGGCGTATTCAGAAGCGGTTGCGGTACCGTCGAAAGCGATGACCATATTCGTTTCCCTCGCGGGCAGACCAGAGCCGTCACAGAATTCTAACGCGCTCCCGGCACCTTGGTGATACTCCCCGCGAATGCTTCCCGGTTGACCACGCACTCCCCGAACCATAAAATAAAGATCAGAAAAAGGTTGTGAGTCTCGGGCTCCAACCAAAACACTGCCCCCTCGTTCAACGGCTAGGACACCTGCCTCTGGAGCAGGTTATCGGGGTTCGAATCCCTGGGGGGCAGCCAAACTCTCTCCTTCGCTTGACGGCGTTCCTCGACATCATAGAAACAGAATCGACCGCTAACGTACAATCAATCCGCACGTTTCGGACGGCATGGGTCTCTACAAGCTGGTCGCGGACGAAACGAATCCTACGAGCTGCTTAGACGTAATCCCTTGGAGATCGGTAATGAATCGAAGGAAGTTCTTAACTGGGGTGTCTTCTGCAGTCGTGCTTTCCAGCGTACTGAACAAGCCGCTGAGTGCAGCGATGCTGCCTCAGGCGCATCCCGCCCCCGCCGACACAGCTCCAGCCGCCGTCAAACATCCGCGGGCGATCACCATGTGGGAGTTTTCCTGGATCGAGCGGCGCTGGCCCGGCGCGGGCTATGAGGACTGGGACCAGGCACTCGATGAGCTCCTGGTGCGCGGCTACGATGCGGTGCGCATCGATGCATTCCCGCACCTGCTCGCCGCCGATCCTCATAAGACATGGACTCTCTCGCCGGCGTGGAACACGCAGATGTGGGGATCGCCCGATGTCAACCGCATCGTGCTCCTGCCCGCGCTCTTCGATTTTCTCGGCAAATGCCGTGATCGCGGCATCATGGTCGGGCTCTCCACCTGGTACCGGCAGGACGACGCGGAAACGCGGATGACTATTACCGGGCCCGAAGTGATGGCGGCGAATTGGATCAAGACCCTCGACCTCATCTCGGAAGCCGGCTACATCGACTCAATCCTCTACACCGATCTCTGCAACGAGTGGCCCGGTGATGACTGGGCTCCCTTCGTCAAGCCACACCTTACCTATGGCGATTGGGACAAGCCCGCGTCACTCGACTACATGCATAAAGCGATCGCG
>JBEKWZ010000655.1:0-3290 GCA_049512555.1 Candidatus Sulfotelmatobacter sp.
TTCAAGTTGACGCACCGCGACATGGGACCGATCGCACGTTACCTGGGCCCGCTCGTTCCCAAGGCGCCGCAGATCTGGCAAGACCCTGTTCCCCCAGTAGATCATAAATTGATCGGGGAAAAGGACATTGATGCTCTGAAGGGGAAGATCCTCAAGTCCGGACTGTCGATCTCCCAGTTGGTCACGACGGCCTGGGCGTCGGCGGCGTCGTTCCGTGGATCCGACAAGCGCGGTGGGGCGAACGGAGCGCGCATTCGCCTCGCGCCGCAGAAGGATTGGGAAGTGAACCAGCCGGCCACACTGGCGAAGGTTCTCAAAAAGCTGGAGGCGATCCAAAAAGAGTTCAACGGCCCCCAGTCGAACAGCAAGTCCAACGGGAGCAAAGGCGGAAACAAAGGAAAGAAGGTTTCGCTCGCAGACCTGATCGTGCTGGGCGGCTGCGCAGCCGTTGAGGAAGCTGCGAAAAAGGCCGGGCACAAGGTGAAGATTCCTTTCTCGCCGGGACGCACGGATGCTTCGCAGGCGCAGACCGACGTGCACTCATTCGCCGTAATGGAGCCGGTCGCGGATGGGTTCCGCAACTATCTCCGCGGCGGACGGGTCCTGTCGGGTGAGGAGTTCCTGGTGGATCAGGCGCAGTTGCTGACACTGACGGCTCCCGAGATGACGGTACTCATCGGCGGCATGCGCGCCTTGAATGCCAACTTCGGGCAGACCAAACATGGCGTCTTCACCAACCGCCCCGAGACGCTGACGAATGATTTCTTCGTCAACCTGCTCGACATGAATACGAAGTGGGAACCATCCTCCACATCCGAAGGAGTATATGAGGGGCGTGATCGGGCAACGGGCAAACTCAAGTGGACCGGCACGCGCGTCGATCTGGTGTTCGGTTCAAACTCCCAGCTCCGGGCACTCGCGGAAGTCTATGCCTCTAACGACGCGAAGCAGGCGTTTGTGAAGGACTTCGCGGCGGCTTGGAGCAAGGTGATGAACCTTGATCGCTACGACCTTGCCTGAGCTCGGCGAAAAGGAAGGATGTTCACTGGATGCTTTGCTAGCGGTAAATCTTTTCTCGCATGTTCTGCGGGTCATTCGGGGATGGGGCAATCATCCCCGACGCTGCTAACGACGCATGCACAGCTTGTTCGGCTGCGAACCAGTCGACGTCCTGTGAACCTAGAGGGCGGCCCCTTTATGCCCAAAGCTTATACGCCAGTTTTTCTATGAACTCATGATGGCTCTCGCCCAGAAAATCGGTGGTGAGCTCCAGCGGTGGTTGCTTATCGGGCGTTCGAGATTCGTCGGGCATCGGGGTTCCTCCAATTTTGGATCAGCGGGAGTGATTCTAGCCTCGCTCCCACTGTCTGATCGGTCGTCACAGTCCTGCAAATGCGATGTCTTTCAACGGCGTCACGGCGAATCGCAAAGTTCATCGCCAGGATGATGCTTCGCCCCACAGAATGAAAGCAGCTTCAAGCGGCACGAACGCGCCTGCATGCTGCGGAACGAGGCGCGGCGTGTAGTCACCAGCCGGGCGGTTCGTGGGGACAGAAGCTTTGTAGCTGAACGCATTTGTCGCTCCGACCAGGTTTTCGTCACGATTCATAGCGAGCGTAATTGGGTCCCCGTCTTTCTGCGCGTCCGCGTAGAGTTCGACCCGCACGGCATCAGGATCGATATCATCAAGAAAAACCTGAACGTAAAATAGATATTGCCCGCCCTGTTGCTCGACGGTGGTGGGGCCGAAGCGCAGCGCTGACCAATGTTTCGCCAGTTCGGCCTGCCAGGCGACGAGATCGGCTCCCGCCGAACCTCGATTTTCGGCGCGCTGGCGAAAAGCCGCTGCCGCCGAGAGATAGTGTTCTTCGGTATATTGGCGGACTGCGCGATTGGTCGAGAAGGTGGGAGTTAAGCGAGCCATACTTTCGCGCATGCGGGCAACCCAGGCGCGTGGAATTCCATGCTCGTCGCGGGCATAGAACTCCGGGACGACCTCTTTTTCGAGCACCGCATAGAGACTTTCAGCGTCAGCTGCATCCCAGGCAGGGTCATCCCCATGTTCGCGGCCATCTCCGATGGCCCAGCCTACTTCGGGGGTGTACGCCTCCGCCCACCAGCCATCGAGTTCCGAAAGATTCAAGCCCCCGTTCACCAGCACCTTCATGCCGCTTGTGCCGCTTGCTTCCCAAGGCCGCCGGGGAGTGTTCACCCAGACGTCCACGCCCTGAACCAGATGCTCCGCCATGAGAACGTCGTAATCAGAAAGGAAGACAAGCCGGGATCGCACTTCAGGGCGGCGAGCAAACTCAAACCACTGCCGGATCATTTCCTGCCCCTCGGCGTCCTGGGGATGAGCTTTGCCTGCAAGCACGAGCTGAACCGGGCGCTCCCGATTCATCAGGATGTTGAGGAGCCGCGCTGGATCGCGCAGGAGAAGGTTCGGGCGTTTGTAGGTGGCAAAGCGACGGGCAAATCCCAAAGTCAAAATATTTTCATCGAGTGTGAGTGCGGCCTGGGCGAGGTCTTCCGACGACGCTCCCCGAGCTGCTAATTGACGGCCGTAAAGTCTCCGGACGTAGCCAACGAGAGCCTTGCGGCTATCTCCGCGAAGTTGCCAGAGGCTGGAATCGCTGGCCCCGCGAATATCTTTTTCTGCGTCTTCCAGTGTTCCCTTCCAGCATTGCTTTCCGCAGGAAAGTTCCCACAAGCGGTCTGCTTCAGCGGAATCCCAAGTCGGAGTATGCACTCCGTTGGTCACGTGCGTTATCGGCACCTCGGTTTCAGGCCACCTGGGAAAGAGAGGCTGGAAGAGTCGTCGGCTCACTTGACCGTGCAACTTGCTGACGCCGTTGATAGCGCCGCTGCCGCGGATCGCCAAATAGGCCATATTGAACGGTTCGGACGAGTCTTGCCGATCGCGTCGCCCCAGCGCTAGAAGCTCGTCGACCGAAATAGAAAGTTTCTCCTCGGCATACTTTCTGAGGTATCGCTGCATCAAGCTCGGAGCGAAGCGGTCAAAGCCTGCTTCCACGGGAGTATGGGTCGTAAAAAGGTTGCCGGCACGGGTGACGCTAAGCGCAACATCGAATGGCTTACCATTGTCTTCCATGTATGAACGCGCCCGTTCCAGCACCGCGAATGCGGCGTGACCTTCATTGAGGTGGCAGACCTCGGGCTGCAGCCCCAAGGCTCGCAGGAGGCGCCAGCCTCCAATACCGAGGACTAACTCTTGTTTCAAACGCAACTCCGGACCACCTCCATACAGTTCAGTCGTAATGCCGCGGTAA
>JBEKWZ010000656.1:0-3289 GCA_049512555.1 Candidatus Sulfotelmatobacter sp.
GCACCAGCTTTGTGGACCGCATTCCCGTCGACCAGCCACTCTCGGTGGATGGATTTCGCGATCAGGTTGCCGGCATCGACACGACTGGAAATTTCACCGAGGACGAAACCGTGCCCATGGCGGCATCGCTCGGCCTTGGCTATGTGCTACAGATGGCGCAGCAATGGACGTTCCAGGGATTGGGGCTCGGAAACCTGGTGTACTCACTTCCTCTAGCGCCAGGCGAACAGCAGCAGGTCGCAGTTTTCGAGCGACAGGATACTTCCGCAGTCCAGGAGAGCGAATCGTTTTCAGAGTCGGAAACGCAAGCGCAGACTGCCTTAGCTGATACTTCCACCAGCGCAACCGTTAATTCCGCATTCAGTGAGGCGGTCAATGCGGGCAGTCAATTCCAAACCAACAGCTCGAGCACCAGCTGGGGAGCAAGCGGCGGCTTCAGCCTCGGGTTCATCTCGGCTGGGGGCGGCGGGGGCGGCGGGACTTCCAGCAGCTCAGGGACCAGCTCCTCTTCTCTTCAGGGTCAGCGCGATGCTACAGAGCAGGCCGCGCAGGCAACGCATTCTTCCGCTGAGAATCAGGCCTCGGCTCGGGTAAGCGCCAGCCGCACCGGCATGCGACTCGCCACTGCCAGCGAGAACATGGATGTCACGACCAAAATCATCACCAACCACAATCACACCCATGCGCTCACCATGCAGTACTGGGAAGTGCATCGCATCTATGACGTCACCACCACGATCGACGGATTAACTCTGTGCTGCCTGGTTCCGATGCAGGTTGTGCGTTTCATGCCTCCCGGGCAGCCGCAATCGCTGAGCGACCCGTCTCAGGTCGATTCGCACCCGAAACTCCTCGAGCGCTACAAGAACATTCTTCGCCACATGGATGTTCTGCAGATGGCAGTGCCGCGCCGCGTGCTGCACGGCTTGACTTTGCTTTCGCAATTCGCATCCGATCCCACGACCGTGGTCGATTCTTCGGGCAGCGTGGCAGAAGACGTGATCACCATCAAGCTGCAAGGCAGTTTTCTGACCTGCGAGACCATTTCCATCGCGGCCGTGACCAAGCGCAATACGCGAGTTGGACCCGTGCAACTGGCACCGATGGTCAGCGGCCAGCCCACGCCGATTCCAGCCAATCAGTTCGCCACCCGCGACGATCTGGTGGCCTGGCTCACCTTGGAACGCCAGACCACCCTGACCACGTTGCAAGGCAGCCTGGCTTTGCCGAACTCGATCAACCGTTCCGACATTGTGGGATTCGAGATTACTCGCCAGTTCAAGACCGTCAACTGCTCGTTGATTTCTCCCGCCATGCAAGTGATCAATCAACTATTCAATTTATTCGGCAACAATCCGAGTTGGGAGCAATCGGCATCACTGCTTGGCCCGGCAGCAGGTGGAACACCGCAGACCGTAACCCTTACGGCAAGTGTTTTAGAAAACCTCCTGGGAGGACCTTCGGTTTCTTTTTTCTACGCCGCCATTGAAGATCTCAACGCCGGCGGGCAGAGCGCCCCAGCGGCGCCGCACGAAACCTATGCCAGCGACACCCTGTTTGGCACCGTCCTGCCGCCCCAGCCTTTCCCCGTGCCTGCGCTGCAGGTCGCGCCGGTGCTGCGCTACAAAGACATTCTGGAAATCGAAAAGTCGGCGCAGCACGTCGTGCGCAACACCACGCGCTATTCGCGGGCTTTGTGGATGTCGATGACGGCAGAAGAGCGGGCGATCCTGCTCGATGCCTATACGATCGGTGTGCCGCCAGGCGGGTATTCGGATGCCAGTCAGATGGTTCCGCTGCTCAACTGCGTGCAAAACAAAGTGCTCGGGACGTTCGGAAATTCTCTCGTTATGCCGTTCATCATTCCGCAGGAAGTCGCCGAGGCGAGCGCGTCGAGCGGGATCCCGATCGATCCGGTACAAATCCAGCAGGCATTACTCTCTTACCAGCAGGAAACTTTCTCAGCGCCTCACTCGACGATTGCATTGCCGACTCGCGGTGTGTTGGGAGAGGCCGTTCTGGGTCACTGCGCGTCCGCCGAGAAGATCGACCTGACGCGATTCTGGAATTGGCAGGATGCGCCGGCTGACACGGCTCCCGGCATCGGCATGGTACAGCTACCCACGACCACGCCGCCGCTGACGACAGGCGTGACTGCCCCCAATTCGCTGACCAACTTGCCGCCGCTGATCAATAATCTGCTCACCGCGCCGCAGCCCAACAGCGCCTTGCTGCAAGCGATGGGGCAGCAGGCAACCAGTCAACAGGACTTCAGTCCTTCCTTCACGGGCCAGCAACAACTGGCGGCACTGATGCAGAACGGTCAAACGCTCGCCAACTCGGCGCGCTCTGATGCATTGAAGACATCGCAGACGCTGGCGTCGCAAGCCATGACCACCGTAAGCGGTCTGGTGAGTACTGCGATGAACGCGGCGTCGAAAGCTGCTGGCGGCGCCGGGGGTGGTGGCGGTGCCGCTGGTGGCGGAGGCGGCGCCGGCACCGGCGCTGGAGGTGGCGCTGGAGCCGGAGGTGGGGCTGGCGCTGGTGGCGGAGGTGGGCAGTCGGGCGCAACGATGGGACAGTGCAACTTCTACTATGGTCAGACCGGCGGCAGCGGGCAGGGCGCCGCACAAAAAGCCGGAGGACAACAAACTGGTAATGCACAGCAGGCCGGGCAGCCTGGAGCACAACAGCCCGGACAGCAAAATGCTGCGAAAACCGGGCAGCAGCAGAAGACTCCTCAAACCGGGCAGAACCAGAATCAGCAGAATCAGAATCAGCAGAATCCGAGCCAGCAAAATCAGACTCCGTCGACCACTCCAGACCCGAACGCACCGAGTGCAAGCTCTCTCACCAGTGGCGATCAAAGCCAAAGCTTTCTGGGCAACGATCCGCTCGGGGTTGGCACGCTGCAGTTAGATCCTAACCTCGTGTCGAGTTTCGGCGGCGCGGGCGCGACGAGCGCAGTCGGCGGGGCTGGAGCCGACGCCGGCGCGGGTGCGCTTGGCGGCGCCGCGGGAGACGCGGGTGCCGCAGATCTGGTCGGAGGAGGCGCAGGGGCGCTTGCTTTGCTGGCTTGAGGGGTGAATATGTCGACACCGCCACAGATTTCGAGCGCTTTACCGATCTCGGGCAGCACGAGTGGCGGGACACAGGTCAACATTTCCGGCTCAGGATTGAGCAGCGCCACGTCAGTTTTTTTCGGAGTTGCACCCGCAACTGAATTCGAGATGATCAGCGACACGCTGATCTTCGCCATCTCGCCACCCGCGTCCACGGCGGGCGAAGT
>JBEKWZ010000657.1:0-3287 GCA_049512555.1 Candidatus Sulfotelmatobacter sp.
CAAATGATCACAGCGTCCGCCTTCGCGGCCAGAGGTTTGGTCTCACGGCCGACAAATGCCTCAGCCCGCGTCACCCCGAAGCCGACGATAGCGCTGCCCACCGATTCGAAATACTCCAGGCGAATCTTATAGGCCTGACCGGCTTCCAGATGCCGCGCCGCGACGTCCAGCGTCTGGGAATGCGGAAGCCAGTCATCAATCGCAATCTCGTCACCCACGTAGAGCCGAACCCCATCATCGGCGGAAGTGTAGAACTTGTAGTCACCGGATTCTTTCGGCACGAAATAGCCCGTCCAACGAATCGCAAAATGATCAACGGGTTCGCCTGCAGCAAAACTGCCTTCACCCCAATCGAAGTGAACGTGCTTGTCGGTGCGAACCAACGCCGGCGCGCCTTTCAATTCTTCATTGGCGAAATATTCGCCTTTCAATCCGCTCTCACCTCCGGGAGCGGTGATGAACTCGGAGCTATCAAAAACTTCATCGAGAGGCGGCACGTCAACCGTATATAACACTTTGACCTTAGCCCCCAGCCGGTTGCTGATGCCCTCGAGATAACTGACGCTGTTAAACGGCTTGGTTTCCGCGCTGCCGCCTCCGCCGACAACTGACGGGTACGCATCCGGACCGATGACCGCAATTGTCTTCAGCTTATTTTCATCGAGCGGAAGCAGATTACCCGAGTTTTTCAGCAGAACCATGCTGCCCCGTGCCATTTCGAGCGCGACCTGTCGTCCTTCCTGACTCAAGGTGGGAATGCCGATGTCGGTCTGTGGTTGATCGAGGAATCCGAACTCGATCGCCTTGGTCAGTATTCTTCTCACTTTGTCGTCTAGCGTGGCAATCGGCATCGTGCCGTGATTGAGAACTGGCAGCAGAGCATCGCGATTCATGAACGTCGGGGAAGGCATCTCAAGGTCGAGGCCACCTCTTGCCGCGGCAACGCCGTCATGCGTGGCGCCCCAGTCCGACATCAGAATGCCGTCGAATCCCCACTCTTTCTTGAGAATTTCGTTATTCAAATGCACGTTCTCGGTCATGTACGTGCCATTCACCAGGTTGTAGGCGTCCATGACCGCGCCCGCGTGCGCTTCCTTCACAGACGCTTCGAACGCAGGCAAATAAATTTCGCGCAATGTTCTTTCATCGATGTCAGAGCTCAGCGTCATGCGCGCAAATTCCGAATTGTTCCCCGCAAAGTGCTTGGCTGTTGCGATGACCCGTTGACCCTGAATGCCTTCGATCACCGAGACCGCCATTCTTGAAGCCAGGAATGGATCTTCACCGAAATATTCGAAGTTGCGGCCATTCATCGGAGCGCGATAAATATTCATGCCGGGGCCAAGAATGAAATTCACTCCACGCGCGCGTGCGTCCTTACCCATGGATGTGCCGAAGCGCTGCACGAGATCGACATCCCACGAAGCCGCCAGCGCAATGCCCGCCGGATACGCAGTCGTCAGTCCATAATCGTGAACGCCCATGGGGCCGTCCGACATTCGCAGAGAGGGAATCCCAAGCCGGGGAATCGCACGAGTATAGAAATCGTTGATGCCGCCAACGATCCCAATCTTTTCCTCGAGCGTCATTTGGTTGAGAATCGAATCGACACGCTTCTCCACATCGGTTTTCGATGGCTTGGTCTGCGCCATGCCTGGCAGCGCTACTAAGATAAGGGCGACTGCTATTAAGAAGCTTTGCCGATTCAACCCTGCCTTCATAAGAACTCCTTTTCTTTCGGATTCGCGAATCCTTTTTCTGGAACTCGCGCACCTACTTCAGCTTTTCGTATTCGGACCTGGCTTGCTTCAGGACAGGGACGTCGGGGTCGGCATCTTTCCAGACGGCGAAGAAATCCTGGTACGCAGTGCGGGCCGATCCGACATCGCTGGAGAGAGCGCGAGCTCTTGCCAACCCGAGGTGGGCCAGAGCGCCGAGCGGAAAATTCACGATCACACCAGGATGGTCAATGATCTTCTGAAATTCTGCTGCAGCCTCGCTTCCCTCGCCAGCAGCCAGATAAGCCTGTCCACGAAGATAAGCCGGATAGATGGTTCCTGCCGAAAACGGCGGAGGGTCCGCCAACTCGTACGGGAGTGCCGGTTGCAGTAACGCAATCGCTCTGCCGGCGTTCTTGCGATCGAGTTCAATCGAAGCCCGAATCGCCGGAATCCAGTAATTCTGCACCAGCGTATCGAGAGGGAACTCCTGGTTGAGATGATCGGCTTGTTGCTCCGCCCCGGCAATGTCGCCCGCGCGTGCAAACGCCAGCCCTGCTTCCACCCAAACGTCGCGGCCCGGCGCCAGGGCCAACGCCTGCTGAGCTTGTTGGCGAGCCTCATTGATCTCGCCGAACTCGGCCTCGCGCAGAGCGTCATTGCTTTGCCAGAAAGCCGCGGTCTCTTTGGAATCGTTGTGACGCGCCGAATTTTCCGCCTGTTGCGAAAGTTCGCGCGCTTTCTGCAGACGGCCGTGATAGGCCTGCGTATCCGATTCCGCCGAGAGCAGAATGTCTTCGGCTCCCGGCTTGCCCATCGCCCAGGTAACCTGCTGTTGCATGCCCGCAGCGTCTTGCCGAAGAAAATCCAGGTAGTAGATAGACTGCCGCAAGTACGGGCCATCCAGATTTCGAGCGAGAGCTTCATCGAAAGCAGATTTCGCTTCGTCCAGGCGGTTCATCGAAAAGTAGGCTACGCCGAGATTGTTGTAGCCGAGAATGGAACCCGGCTCCAGATCGAGCGCTTGCCGCGTCACTGCGGCGGCCCGTTCAAATTGTCCGAGAGTGAAATAGTTGACTCCCAAATTTGTCGCGGCCACATAGTCGCGCGGATAATCCCGAATCCAGAACTCATATTGCTGGATGGCTTTTTCCAGTTCTCCCGTGGCCAGCGTGAAGTATGTACAAGAAATGTAATATTTCTCCCGCTCGCTAACTCGGTCGCGCAACTCGTAGGCCTTCTTCACATTCTGGATCGCCAGGCTCGCCTGTCCCAGATTGTTGTAGCGGACGCCGAGCGAAGCAAAGGCGCGGGCGAAATTAGGGTCAAGTTCCACAGCTCGTTTCAGGAAAGGGACAGCCGCAGTGTCACTTTGTTCGCGAGCCAGGCGGTCGCCCTCGGTATAGGCCTGGAGAGCCTCTAGCGATGAAGTCGTCGCTTCTTCCAATGGCTTGTCGAATCTCTTGATCGATGCCAGCGATTCTCCCAGCTTGCCTCGCAGCCCCGACACTTCTTCGCCCAGAGCCTGCAGCACCTTCTCGCGGCTTTCGGCTTCCGCGTTCGTGGCGG
>JBEKWZ010000658.1:0-3282 GCA_049512555.1 Candidatus Sulfotelmatobacter sp.
AGCTGTGCTCCGCCCGGCCGGGTCAGAGACCCCACCCCACACGGGCCCTGGTTGCATCGGCATTGATGCCGGCGTCATGCCGGCTTGCCAGTAGCCGAGGTAGGCGGTGAAGTAGTTGACGGGAAAGGCGGCGGCTTGTTCGTCGGTCCAGGCGTCGGGGACGGGCCAGAGCATGTTGGAGTAGGCGGCGGTTTTTTCGGCGAAGGCGGCCCACTGGGTGTAGCCCATGACGCGGCGTCCGGTGCTCTCATTGTTTCCCGAGATCTCGACTCCGGCGAACTCGCGGCCTACGACCAGCGGCGGCGGCGGAGTTCCAGGATAGCCGCCTTTGGTCGTCATGAGGTCTGCGAAATTCATTCCGCCGGCGGTGACGCGGACCAGAGTTTGCCCGGCCTTGATAGTTGGGTCGGGGACATTCTGGACGGCGAGCGCGTCCGGTCCGGTCAGGCGGGTGAGGACGAGGGCTTTCATGGGGAAAAGTTTAGCAGGGGGGACGGGGGTTGGACGTCGGTGCTCGGATTTTCCCCTAGGGTCTACGGGCGGGTATATACTCTTGGCGTTGGATTACTGGTCGTCCGGCCGAGCCCCTGCTGGCCGGGACGGGGCGCACGTTTCATTCATCTGTACTTCCCCTAATTCTTGCGCGCTCCGCTTACGCAAGGCCGATTCCCGCCGGGGGCGGCGTGGAGTGGCGACGCGGTGCATCGCCTAGTGGTTTGGGATCTTGGGCAAACTGCATCCGCGGGGAGGTTTACCGTGGATCTTATTCTTGTACGTCTTCTTTTTGTTATCGTCGTAGCGGTTACCTGCTTCGTGATTGAGCCCTTTGGTCAGACCCGCAATATTGACGCGGGCGTGGGCGCATTGATCGGGGCGGCGATCGTCCTGTTCGAATGGAAGCTGCGCACGGTGAGCCTGAAGCGGCTCATCGGGGCGGCCATCGGCAGCTTTCTTGGAATTTGCGGCGCGTACCTGTTCGCGCTGGTCATCCGCAACAGCATTCCCCTGGGACAGACGCAGAGCTTTCTGCAGATTCTGGTCATGTTGCTTATGGCCTACGTCGGGCTGATTGTGGGCGCGAATAAGGGCGACCTGCTGAACCTGGCGGCGCTGGGCGGAATTTTCGGCGGCGAGAAGCAGGGCAAGAAAAGCTACAAGATTCTCGACACCAGCGTCATTATCGACGGGCGCATCGCCGACATTGCTGAGACCGGGTTTCTCGACGGCATTATTGTGACGCCGCAGTTTGTGCTGCGCGAGTTGCAACTCGTCGCTGATTCCGCGGACTCGTTGAAACGAAATCGCGGGCGGCGCGGGCTCGATATTCTGCAGCGGCTGCAGAAGGTCGCCACGCTGACCATTCAGATTGTGGAAGACGATTTTCCCGCCGTGCGCGAAGTCGACCTGAAGCTGATTGAACTGGCCAAGCTCTACGAGGGCAAGATCATCACCAACGACTTCAACCTGAACAAGGTGGCGCAGCTGCAGGGCGTGGAAGTACTGAACATCAATGAGCTGGCGAACTCACTGAAGCCGATCGTGCTGCCCGGCGAAACCATGCGCGTTTTCATCCTGAAGGAAGGCAAGGAATATAACCAGGGTGTCGCGTATCTGGATGACGGGACGATGGTGGTCGTGGACAACGCGCGGAAAATGATTGGCAAGACCATCGACGTGTCGGTGACGTCGGTGCTGCAGACTACTGCCGGCAAGATGATCTTCGGCAAGTGGGACGAACGCACGGCATATTCGCGGCAGGCGACCGCTGTGCAGGTGGCGGTGCCGGTTCCAGTTCCAGTTCCGCCGGGTCCAGTCGCGGTGGCGGGCCCGGGAGCATCGATTTCTACGGGAACCGAAACCAAGCCGTCTTCGTAGTATCCCAAGGGTAGTGATAACTCTTCCGCAAGGAGGACGCATTATGCGTTATCAGTCAGCCGCCATGGTTGGCGACATTCCTGTAGTTTCCATTGCATTCGGACCGGATTCTCAAACTCAGCAGGCTCGTGGCCGCGCCATGGGCGTGATCGCGGTGGGCGATGTTGCGGTGGGCATTATTGCCGTGGGCGCGATCGCTGCCGGCATAGTAGCGTTCGGGGCCCTCAGTTTCGGCGTCATCAGTGTGGGCGGACTCTCGATCGGCCTGGTGGCTCTGGGAGGGCTTGCGATCGGGGGCGTGGCTGTGGGTGGACTTGCGGTCGGCGTGCGCGCCGTCGGAGGCTTGGCCGTTGGCCAATTCCCGCAGGGAGGGTTGGCGATCAAGTGGCCGTGAAGCATGGATGCTGGGCGAGGGGCAGAGCATGGGCGCTGCCCGGCGGGCAGGAGTGCCCGCCCCACACATACCTCGCTCTAATTTACTTCGCGGCCGTGGAGGAACGCGCGCTGGCGGAGCGGCGGCGGATGCGGCGGCGGGAATAGCGGCCGTTTCTGAGGGGCTGCGCGCCCTTCATGGTTCCGTTGTAGATGTAGACCCAGCAGCGCACTCGCTTGCCGTCGTCCATGGTTACGGGCCACACGCGGCGAAGAAACAGGCTGGAGCTGGGCTTGTGCGGCTCAAAGCCCTCGTAGTTGTCGAGAGCGGTCAGCGTGTTCCGGTCGCCGGGAAGTTCGAACACCTCTCCGCGGATCAGGGTGCGTGACTTTTCACTTAGGACCGCTCCGGGATACTCCCCAAGATCGTACAGTCGTCCGCGCACCGATGCGGAACCCACTGGACGGAGCCGGCTGACCGTGTCGGCGATTTCCGGCGGTGCATTGCCGGGAGAAAGCGTGCCGTACACAAAAAGGTGGTCGGTCATTTTAGTTCAATCCTGCTTTTCTTCCTCACCCCAATCGTTCTTAATCCTATCGCTGTCAAGCAGGAAAACCGGGCAGCAATTTTTTCAGATAGCCGTAGCCCTTCCTGTCGTCGAGTATATATTTTTTCACGTCTTCATGTTTGGACAGAAGGCGCAGGTAATAGTCGAACAGAGCGCCCACATCTCTTTTGCTAAGTTGGCCGCGGGCCTTCAGATAGGCCACGAATTCAAAAAAATTCAGGTAGTCGGTGAAATCTGAGTCTTCGGTGCGAACCAGCTCCTGGACCGCCGCAGCGTTGGGCGGAGTTTCATCGAGAGCGGTACGAATTCTCTTCAGGTCGGGCGCTTCATAGAACTTCGTGTAGAGGCTCGACAGCCAGCGAGCGCGCTCGACGACGGAATTCCGGTGATAGGTCAGAACGGCCACGAACGCTCCTGCGGCGGCCATCAAGTAGTAGATCGATTGCGCGTTGGCAAAGACCCGATG
>JBEKWZ010000659.1:0-3280 GCA_049512555.1 Candidatus Sulfotelmatobacter sp.
TGTATTGTTGAGTGCCATAATAAGGGCGACGCCAGTCTCCTAGCCCATTACATTACACTCTCGCACCTGGAGTGCACCGAGAATTGCATATCGGCCTGGCTAGCCCAGTGGTCGTTCATTCTTTGGCGGAAAGCGCGCGTCAATCTCCCGCATAAATTCCCTCCGCCCTTCCCGCTCACTTTGACGAGCCGCCCGGCGCAAACCGCCCGCCACAGCTCGGGCATTCCACAAGACAAGAGTCTATCCGGCGTATCTTCTCGGGCGGAATCGAGTAGCCACACTTCGGGCAGACGGTGTTGAGCGCGGCCTGGACCTTCTCGCGGTTGATTTTCTGCTTACTTATCATCGCCTGGATAGAAGCCTATCACGTTTCGCCTTGTATTCGCCCTGTAAAGACAAGAAATCCCAATAGCGAGTCCGCTTAGAAAGTCCAGTTAGTAGTGTGTAATCAACACGTTAGCCGTTGACACGCGGAAATTAATCGGCTACCATTCTTACATGGCTGGGGAGGTCCGATTCCATGAGTTTAGTAAAGTTCAATATTGCCTGTGAGCTACGCAAGGCACTGAAAGGCAAAGAGACCAAGGTCCCTGCCGATGTTTTGCTTCAGTACGCCGCTCCTGTTTACCTTGAAGCTGTGAAGACGGCAAAAGTGCAAGCCAAGGAACGGACGGGCATTGATGAGTTGGAGCGCATGTTCCGCCTGGAAGATACACGCGGCTAGCTCTGTTAGCTAGGTGGTCTGTTGTACAACAATCCACGCGCCATGACAGGGCGGTAGTTTGCGGCCCTTCATAACCGTTCGTTTCGCGTCACAGCCAATGCAGCGATAGATGCCCGAAGCCGGGGCTTTTGCGCCCGAAGAGTATTGCTGAGGTTTGGGCTTTGATTCAGTTGCGGCCTTAGCTAGTTTTACAGCGGCGGCAGCGGCGGCAATTATGGGCAACATAGGCGTAACACTCCTTGTCTGCATCTTCTCAGGCGTAGGAGATTCCTAAAGATCACGGAAGTAATGCGGCGCAATCCATGCTAGGATTTTCCCGCCATATATGGATTGGTCGCAAATATCGGTAGGCGCAATTCTGGGAAGTGCGGGTACGTGGGTTGCCGGGGTCACGCGCTCGTTAATTGATCTTTGGATTCAGGAACGGGGCAAGGACAAAGATGAAGAACGAAAAATCAGAGCAGAGCAACGTACCGACCAACGCGACGCGGAGTTGAAGAGACAGGAAGCGGCGGACCGATTAACGCATGATACGCACACTCTGCTCCGAATAAGAACAAACGTGCGTGGGGCCACAAGCCTGCTCAACGCGGCGAATGAACTGCGAGAGCTTCACGATTTTTTTGAGCGGCATCCGAGGTATATCGAGGTCGGTGCGAACAGAGCTTTCCTGGAGAAGTGGCCGAAAACGCTATTCGCCGAAGTTGCAGCGGGCCGCCACGAAGCAATTGAGACAGGAAGAGATTCAGGCGTGCTCAAAGAACTAAAAGTCGAAGTCGAAGACCTCACCCTTTCCTAGCCATCCTCTCTTCGCCCGCGCGTTGGCTCGCCTTCCGCCGGGACCGGGACCGAGCCGTCCGATGCGCTACACCGTGCGCCGGTTTGCAATAATCCACATTCCCACTTTTTGGAATGAAAGGCGCATGGCATTTTGGGCACACTCTAATATCTCCCATGAACATCATCACGAATGCCGCAGTTTCCAAATTGGGGCAATACACAGCGGGCGATAGTAGACGTTCTGCCTTGTAGGGACACCACGCTACCAATCTGGCACTTTGCACCGCGTTGCTCATTAGCTTGGAATAATCCCATCGAGCACCTTCCCGCCTGTCCCCACCGCCGGTATTGCGCGTTATCGTACCGAAAGTCGGTATCCAAGGGCGCACCATTTCTAGCGCGTCTTGAAGCCCACGTTCGTCCCTCTTGTCATACGCCGGACGAAGGCGGCCCGCGCCAAGATAAAGAAACTTCTCGTTAGTCGAAGAATCTCTTCGTGACGAAAAAATCTCTAGTCCCAGCCGCTTCTTGATTTCCGCCGCTGTTATCGCCCGGACCTTCACGTACCTCGTTCGCGTGGGACCTGGAAAGCATGTCACTTCCCCGGCGGCCATGTCGGGGTTTTCGGCGTCAACGAGAACGGGTAGTGTAACGGCCTGTAATGGTTTTATCATAGTAACGTGACATCGTACCATCCGTGCGCTACTCTTGGCAAGTTGCAAGTGGCTAGCATTTTCCAAGTATGGAAGGCAATCAAAACCCGGATTTTCTGACTGTGGACGGAGCGGCCCGGCTTGTGGGTCTTACGCACTGGACCATCAGACGGTGGCTTCAGACGAAACGCCTAACCCGCTACAAATCGGGACAACACACGGTTGTAAGCCGCCTGGAGCTGCTTGCGCTGATTGAACCCAAGCGGGAAATAGAGGCTAGCAAATGAGTTTGCCGTTAGAACCTTTGGGTGTCTAGCGGCAAGGGCGGTGGGCCGAGTCCATCCCGCCGCCCGAACAAGATAAGGAACTGTCCAACTAAGGGGAGAGAGTTGGGCCGCTCACGCGAAGTTCCCCGCACTGCCGGTAAAGACGGGCGCGAGCACACAAAAAATCACAGGAGAAACTTTTATGTCCCAACTAATGGAGCTGAAAAAACAACACGCGGAAACTCTGGCAGGCACTGAGCGATTTATTGCCTCCATCGAAAGGCAGAAGCGCCCGTTATCCACCGCCGAGAACGACATTGTCAAAGGACACATGTTGACGGCCAACCGATTGAAAGACGAAATCACCAAGGCAGAAGACGCTCAAGTTGCCAAGGTAAAAGCCATGCTTGCCGAAAATCCGGCCAAGCGATTGCACGTAACACAATCGGAAGATCGCGAGCGTCTAATACCGAAACGATTCTCACGTGAGTACTACGAGGCTTTTTACGATCAGGCGGTTCGGTCGGGCGGTAATGCCCCCGTAAACGCGGCTTTGTACGAAGGCTCGACAAGCGGCGGCGGGTATGCGGTGCCTATCATGGTAGATAATTTCATAGCGCCGCTCGCGCCCACCGCGAGTGACATCCGCTCCATTGCCACGGTAATCGAAACCACCAAAAACCTTTTGTTGCCCACTACCGCACCAACAGGTCTGCCCACCACTATCCAAACTGCGGAACTTTCAGCATTTGCACAGTCCGTTCCCTCGTTGGGTCAAGTGCAATTGCAAGCCTACCTCAATGCTCTGCTCGCACCTGTCAGTTTGGAACTGACGGAGGACGTACCGGGACTTGAGG
>JBEKWZ010000660.1:0-3279 GCA_049512555.1 Candidatus Sulfotelmatobacter sp.
TCCAGGGTTTTGGCGGGCGAAGTGCCCAAGGCGCTCGGTTGGAAGCTGGCCGACAAGCTGGTTTATTCGCAGGTGCGGGCGCGCATGGGCGGCAAAGTTGAAATATTCATTTCGGGCGGAGCGCCCTTAGGGAAGGAATTGGCGGCGTGGTACGCGAGCATGGGGATTCGCATCCACGAAGGCTATGGCCTGACGGAGACCTCGCCGGTGATCGCGATCAACACACCGCTCGCCCACAGAATGGGCACGGTCGGTCGTCCACTGCCCAATGTCGAGGTGCAGATTGCGGACGACTGGGAAATCCTGGTACGCGGTCCTTCAGTTTTCCAGGGTTACTGGAACCGGCCCGAGGAGACCCGCAACGCCTTTGTGGACGGCTGGTTCAAAACCGGAGATATCGGCAAGCTGGATGACAATGGATTTTTGTCGGTCACAGACAGGAAGAAAGATTTGCTCAAGACATCGGGTGGAAAATTCATAGCGCCGCAGCCGATCGAGAATTCCATCAAGCTGAATGCCCTGATAGGAACTGCAGTGGTGCTGGGAGACCGCAGGAAATTCGCTTTCGTCATTATTTCCCCGTGCTTTCCTCTACTTGAGGATTGGGCTCGGGCCAACCACATACCTTTTTCCTCCCGGCAAGAACTGGTTGCCAATCCGAAAGTCAAGGATCTCTACGAAGGCATCGTCGCGAAGGTGAACCAAGGCCTGGCTCGATTCGAAACCTTGAAAAAAGTCTTGCTGGTGCCGGATGAATTCACCGCGATTGATGGCGTCCTCACGCCGACGTTGAAACTTCGCCGCAAAGCCGTTGAGGAACGCTATCGTAAGCAGATCGATGAGCTGTACGAGGAAACGGAAGTTACCTCTCTGACTTAAGAACCTTTTGCAGGAGCCCCCATGTTCGATGCTGCCGCCATTCTGACGGGATTGCGCCAGCTCCCGCCGAAACAATTGCGCGCCGCTCTTGCCGACTTCCTGCCTCAAAATGCCACGGCAGACGAGCGCACACGCGCCATTGAAGACCTGTTGCGAAGTCCCGCCGGGCGATCGTTGCGGGACGCGATGGCGCGATGGATTGTCGAAGGCATTGTTCCGGTCGAGAGATTGGTTCCTGAAGCGTATGAGAAGTGGCGTCAGCCGGTGCGGGACGCCATGACGTTTGTGGTGGCGCGCCTGTCTGCGGAGCGCCTCGCGCCGAAGCTTTTGGAGCAACTTGAGCTTCCTGAAAATACATCCGCCGAGGAGCGTTTGCTGCGGTTGATCGCGAAAGTTCCCGGCCTGCAAAAACTGGGTCAAGTCATCGCACGCAACCGGCATCTGCGCCCTGCTCTGAGGAATGCACTGGCTCGCCTGGAGAACGGAATTCGCGACGTTAAGCCCGAAGATATACGTACGATCATTCAACAGGATCTGGGGCCACAGCTCAACGCCTATGCGGTGGAGATCGCGCCGGTCATCCTGTCGGAGGCCAGCGTCAGCGCGGTGGTGCGCTTTACCTGGCAAAATCCCGAGAGCGGACGGCGTGAGCGTGGGGTTTTCAAAGTCTTGAAGCCCCATATCCCCGGCTACTTTGCCGAGGACATGGACTATTTGCAGAGACTGGCGCAGTACTTTGGAGAGCGGCATCACAACTACGGATTTCCACCCGACCTTATCCCTGATACATTCCGGAAGGTCCGGCGGTTGCTGCAGCACGAAGTCAACTTTGTCCGCGAGCAGAAGACGCTGGTGGAGGCTGGGAATCTTTATCGGTCTATGTCTGGAGTGCGTGTGCCGCAGCTGATTCGGCCGCTATGCACTCCGAAAATTACGGCGCTCACGGAGGAATATGGAATCAAGGTGACGAACGCCGCGGCCCGACTTTCGGCAGCCGGGCGCAGGAAGGTCGCCGAGCAACTGATTGAGGCGCTGGTGGCAGTCCCGCTTCTGTCGGCGCAGAAAGACGTGATCTTTCACGGCGATCCGCATGCCGGCAATCTGCTCTATAACAACCGCACTGGCGAACTGACAATCATCGACTGGGCCTTGAGGGAGCATTTAAGCCGCGAGCAGCGTCGCCATCTGGCACTCCTGTTTCTAATGGTGAGCTTGCGCGACCCGGCGGGGACATGCAACGCAATTGTGGCGCTTAGCCAGCGGCGCGTTCAAGCTACTTCGCCACGTTCGCGGATGATTGGCGAGATCGTTACGCGCTTTCTTGACGGCATGCCTGTACAACACTTGCCGAGTGGCGTCGACGCCATGCGCCTTCTGGAACGCGTCGCGCTCAAAGGAGTGAAATTTCCCGGCGCGTTGATTATGTTGTCCAAGGTCATGGTCACGCTGGATGGGATCCTCGGCGACATCGGAGGCGGCGACACGGGGATGACTTTCACTATCGCGCGTGATATAGCCGAACACTGGATCGCCAATCGCGAGGAGTTCCGCTCGCCTCTGCTGACGCGGGACTGGATCACCCTGCAATGCAGCGCCGTACTTTATCCCAGCCGGATATGGCTCAAAGCGGAACAGGCTACCTTCGAGCGCTGGCTTGCGCGTGCTGCCGCGACTCAGCCCGCGTCGGCATGAACTTTGGCATGAACTATGGCTAAGGGTGCATCGTTCCAACCCGTCTCCGCCTTTGGCGCGATGAAACTCATGGCCCGCTCAGCCAGCGCAGTAATGGTGAAGCTGGGATTGACTCCAAGGTTGGCCGCTACCACCGATCCGTCGCAGATGTACATGTTTTTGTAACCGAACACGCGGTGGCGATGGTCCACAACTCCGTGGCCGGGTGAATCGGCGATTACGCAGCCTCCAATGCAGTGTGCAGTGCCCGGAACGTCGAACAGAATCTCCGGCAGCATGCTCATGGCGAAGCCGCCGGTCAGCTGCGCGAATTTCTTGGCAAACTCATTGGCCTTCGGAATATAGGTTGGCACTTTCTCGCCCCGGCTGACCAGAAACTTGTGGAACGGCCAGAACCAGGGATGTTGCCAGCGCATCTCGATTTCTCCCTCCAGAGCTTGCATGCAAAGCAGGATCACAAACTCCCGCGCCCAGCCCCGCGGTTGCAATACACGAACCGTCTTGAACGGATGGCGAAGCATGGACCCCATGACGTTTTTCAGCCACAATGCAATCCGCCGCGGACCAGGACTGCCATCCGTCAGGATCGTAGTCAGAAACCCCATGGCGTCGGAACCAAGCGGGTAGCGGACTGCTTCAATGTGAGTATGCTCATCAATGTAGACGCCGGAACCGATTGCGATGCCTTGCGATAAATCCTGGGAGTAG
>JBEKWZ010000661.1:0-3278 GCA_049512555.1 Candidatus Sulfotelmatobacter sp.
GGGGCCCTAATTCTGTTCTTCTCGGAGGTCTCTTAATTTTCTTTATTCGCCTTTATTCGTCTTTATTCCTCTAAGAGATGCGTGCTTCTCCCTATATGAACGTCCGGTGAATTCTACCAAATCGTACTCGGCAGCCGGGCCGGGGTCAATCGCCGAAAAGGCATCATGCCGGTTACTTTTGGCACCTGTGGCGGGAGGTTACCGAGACGGCTGGCGGACAAGACCGCAGAGTCCAAGGCTCCCTGGTTCTCATTTTGGATGCAGAACGCCAGTCTTGCGAAGAGGTCAATGAATGTAATAGAGAGATATGACGCCATATTGAGAGACTGCTTACCCATTGCCCTAATAAGTCGTGTCTCAATTTCCGGCGAGAGTTTGGCGGGAAAATCCGGTCCTGCACACCGCATATCGCAGGGGGGCATGCGCCTTATTCTTGACATCTTCGGGCAAACGCTCCGCACCCTTTGGGCGCACAAACTACGTTCGTTTCTCACCATGTTTGGCATTGCGTGGGGGGTGGGATCTCTGCTGCTGCTGGTAGGGCTAGGCGAGGGCTTCCGTACCGGGAACCGCAGGCAATTTGACGAATTGGGTCAGGACGTCATGTTCATCTGGGCTGGCCGCGCCCCGGTGATGAACGGCAGCTTTAACAGCCTCCGGCCCTACTATCTAACTGACCGCGACTACCGGGATATTTTGACGCAATGCCCCGACGTGCGAGCGGTCACTCCGGATATACGTCGCAATGACATCCGGGCTGTGAGTGATTTCTACCAGAGTTCGGGGCCGATTTTTGGAGTTCTACCGGATTTCGCCGAGATTCGCTACGTTCCGCTCGCGAACGGACGCTGGCTGAACCAGATGGACGTGGCACAGAAGCGGCGGGTGATCGTGCTGGGCGACGAGACGCGCCGCGTCCTTTTTAGCGGGCGTCCTTTTCTCGGCAGTACCATCCTGCTCAACGGAATTCGCTATCAGGTGATCGGTTCGGTAAAGCGGGTAGGCTACGGGAATAACAACGACCATAATCTGTGGAGCTTCGTGCCTTTCAGTACGATGCGCCAAGACTTTCCCATGCTCAATGTAGGAGAGCTGCAGGATGCGGTCAGTCTGGTTAACTATCAGCCCCGATCGCGTGCGCTGCACAAGATCGCCGAACTGGAAGTCCACAAGGTCATCGCCCGTAACCATGGCTTTGACTACACCAATCTGGACTCTTACGAGCAATGGGACACGGTGGAAACCTCCGACGCGGTGGGAAAGATTTTTGACGCGATGAACGTGTTCTTGGGGGCTGTGGGCGTGGTCACGCTGGCGCTGGGAGCGATCGGCGTGATCAACATCATGCTGGTCGCTGTGGCCGACCGCACTAGCGAGATCGGGCTGCGCAAAGCCTTAGGCGCGACCAATCGCAGTATCATGTTCCAATTCTTCGTGGAAGGCGCCTTTCTCACTTTGCTGAGCGGCGGCCTGGGTATGGGCGGGGCAGCAGCACTGATGGGTTTGCTTTCATTGCTTCCATCCCCTCCCGGCTTTGACACACCCCGGGTGGTTCCCTGGACTGCCGCCGCGGCCGTTGGCTTCCTTTCGATTTCCGGACTAATTGCCGGACTGTACCCCGCGCGTAAAGCGGCATTACTGCCACCAGTGGAAGCGCTGCGCAAGGAATAGCCATGCCCCGCAACTTACTCTGCTCATTGTCGTGCGGGCATCGCTGCCGGCACGAACAAAGAGAATGGTTCTTGTTGGCACTCGTTGAGAATTGGCCGACGGGGTCAGTGAGTGATATGGCCACGTTTCACTAACTCACCTAAGCGAGCTCTCACACCCGCCAGTAATCCGGACGCCAGGTCTTGATGGCCTTCTTGATGTCGGCGCGGGACAGCTTTTCGTTCAGGGCCCGCTCGGCCAGCTTGGCCACTTCGGCGTCGGAGGCGAAACGCAGGCCGCAGAGTTGATCTACCGTCAGCTCGGGAATGCGCGAGCGCAACGGCTCGGGCATCAGCTGGGCCAGGCGCAGCCGCTCTTCCAGACGGATCACGCGATCCTGCACCTTAAGCGAGTACGTGCGCACCTTGAACACGAGCAGCAGGCAGGCCGTGGCCAGCAGGATCAACATGACCGCGTGGAAGTTTTCTCGAAAGTCGCTGTGCCCAAGATGCGCAAAAAAGTGGATCAGGCTCATGATCAGCCCGATCACGAAGACAGGAAGAATGAAGAAGTGAAACGCCGGATCCCAGCGAGTGTGGTGATCGTAAGACTGTGATTCCTGGGCCATGACAGACTCCTTATCGGAAGACGGCCAAGTGTAGCAGAGTGAACCGCCGCAGAAGTTGGCGTCTACGTCGAGCGTGTAGAATCAGCTGTTGCCGGATCTTTCCGGCGGAATCCATCTGGTGTGAACGAGAATCCATAACTCTTATGAAAGCCATTCAAATCAAACAACCCGGCGGGCCGGAGGCGATGGAACTGGTGGAGTTGCCGGTTCCCGAGCCGAAAGCGAATGAGGCGGTGGTGAAGCTAACCGCTTCGGGCGTGAACTTCATCGATGTGTATCAGCGCGAGGGCAGATATAAAGTGCCGCTGCCGTTCGTGCTGGGGCAGGAGGGCGCGGGCGTGGTCACGGCTGTGGGCTCCGACGTGAAATCGGTCAAAGCCGGCGAGCACGTCGCCTGGTGCGGGTTGATGGGATCGTATGCCGAGTATGCGGCCGTAGCGGCGGACCGGCTGGTGCCCGTTCCTGCGGGCGTGACCGATCAGCAGGCCGCTGGGGCGATGTTGCAGGGGATGACGGCGCATTATCTCTCGCACGACACTTTTCCGTTGAAGCGCGGCGAGACTGCGCTGGTGCATGCGGCGGCCGGCGGCGTGGGATTACTGCTGGTGCAGATGGCGCACAACATTGGCGCGCGCGTGATTGCCACGGTTTCAACCGACGAGAAGGCGAAGCTGGCGCGGGCAGCGGGGGCGGACGAGGTCATTCTTTATACGCAATCCGATTTCGAGGCCGAAACCAAGCGGCTGACCGGCGGCAAAGGCGTCGACGTGGTCTATGACTCGGTGGGCAAGACGACGTTCGAGAAGGGGCTGAACGTTCTGCGGCCGCGCGGGATGATGGTGCTGTTTGGCGGGTCGAGCGGGGCGGTGCCTCCGTTTGATCTGATCGCGCTGTCGACCAAGGGGTCGCTCTACGTGACGCGGCCGACGCTGGGGGCCTATACCGCGACGCGGGAAGAGTTGGTGGCGCGGTCGGGCGCCGTGTTTGGCATGATGGCGGC
>JBEKWZ010000662.1:0-3277 GCA_049512555.1 Candidatus Sulfotelmatobacter sp.
CGCCGGCTTCGTGATAGTGGCGCTCTGCGTCGGGACCTTTGAACAGAAAGCCTTCAATTTCGTTGGCGGCGTTGAGGGTGTAGCCCTTCTTCTTGTGGAGTTCGTCAGCGTAGCCCTTGAGCACGCCGCGAATGTCGCCGGCGTAAGGCGTTCCGCCCTTGTCGATGACTTCGCCAAACACCAGCACCTTGCCGGAGCCGAAGACGTCGGCCGGAGCCCAGTAGAACGCGCCCCAGTCGATGCCGAGGCGCAGATCGCTTTCGCGCTGCGCCGTGAAGCCGCGGATCGAAGAGCCGTCGAAGGTCAGGTTGTCATAGCTCTTGAGCAGGAACTTCTTGTCGTAGTCGAGCATGTGCAGCCGGCCTTCGAGATCGCTGAAGAGCACGGTGACGGCCTTGATCCGCTTCTCGTCGGTCAGGTACTTGAGCCGTTCCTCCTGTATCTTGCCGGGGGCGACGCGGTTCTTGCGTTGCTCCTTCGCCTTGAGGTTCAGTTCTTCCAGTTCATCGTAGGTCAGTGCCAGGAAATTGCGCAGTTCAGTGGACATGGATGTCGTTCCGTCTCCTTCGACGTAGAAACTGTGATTTGAGCAAACCGCAACGCAGACACAGAAAAGTTGAAATGGCTGGTTTCAACGCTTCGAATTGGAACACGCCGGCTTGCGACGGCGACTTGTAACGGGGAAGAATAGCGCTTGGGGCGCGCACTCGCCAATCGAAAAAGCTGATGCGCGGCATAAAAGAGATTTATTCGAGTGGGACCGAAGGGGTCGAGTGCTTCCGCGGTGAGAGTCGTCGTCTTGGAGCGGCCGATCGTTCAGACGGCGATCACTTTGCGGGCGCGGGGCGTGCGGTACTGGTCATTTCGTGGGCCCAGCGCATGGCCTGGTTCGAGGCATCGGCCACGAACGACAGGGACACATTGAGTTGCTTGCCGAGGCGCGTGACCAGCCCCCAGTCGCCAACCTCGCGCGCCACCATGAGTTCGTAAATGGGAGAGAGCGGAGTTTTCTTGCCCGTTTTTGCGGCCAGCAACTGGGCCTTGACGTTGGCATCGAGCGACAACTCGTCCACGATCATTCCGATGGGGACGGCGAGGATGGCATCGATCAGAGAAAGCATGCCCATCAGGAAAAGATCCGAATTGCCATGCTCGACCTTGGGAGAGACCAGCTCACAGAAGCGGGCTCGCACCAGCGATGACAGAACCAGGTCGGAGGATTTCTCCTGGCCCATGACCAGGGTGGTAGCCATGCGAATCCAGCGGACGGCTTCGCGTTCGCCCAGAAGGGTCAGGGCATTCCGAACCGACACCACCGGTGATGACAAACCCACCAGAGGAGAGTTCAAATAGCGCAGCAACTGGTAACACAGCGAGGGCTCGTGTTTGATGAGAGCTTCGATCTCGGCAAAATCCACTTTGGGTTTCGAGACCGCAGCCAGCAGATTGACATAGGTCATCTGATTGGCGGGAATCCGCCGGGCTTGCATGTTTTCGGGATGGCGGAAAAAATAGCCCTGAAACCGCGTAAAGCCGTGTACCCGCGCCGTCAGAAACTGCTCCCGCGTTTCCACCTTTTGCGCCACTATGCAACATTCCTCGCGGCCATAGCGCCGGACCAGGGCCGCGCACGGCTCTGCTACCACCTTGGTGATGTCGACTTTGACAAATCGGGTGTAGGGAATGAGGGCTTCCCGTTTGTCGTCAGGGACAAAATTGTCGAGAGCGATCGAATATCCCGCCTGTTGTAGCTTGGCACAGGCCGCGATGACGTCTTTGTCGACCGGGACGGTTTCCTGAATTTCGATCACGACGTCGTTCGGAGGCAAGAGCGCGAAGTAGTCCGACAACAACATGTCGTGGCTACAATTGATGAAAGCAAGCCGCCCGTCGCATAAGACGCCGAGACCCACGAAATTCAACATATCAATGGTCGCCGACGTTGCGTTTTCGCGGTCAGCGGAAAACCGCCGTTGGTCCCGATCCTCCCGGAAGAACAGTTCGTAACCGATCACGACTTCCTCTGAGGTTAGAATCGGCTGCCGGGCGATACAGGCACCGGGCTTTTCGGGGGCAACGGCTGGGGCTGTGTTGGCCATGGGCTTCTCACAGTCTGTATCGGCGGGCGTGGAGGCAGACTTTAGTCCCGGCAATTCAGCCTAGGGCGATCGAAGATTGTCTTCTCGCGGGCTCACTTGATTTTCTTAACGTGGATTTCCTGGCCGTCCCAGCGGTGATAGGTGTAGCCCATCACACGACCCTGAGCGTCGCGGACAAACGTCACGCTGCTCAGATCATCCTTGAGGAAAAACGTCTCAGCGCCTAACGGAAAATACTCCTTGTCCGCATCTTTGCCGGACTGTGACCATAGCTTCCCGTCCTTCACCGAAATGGTCTCCACGTCATCGAGAGGACGCCACTCATATTGGCCAACGAAGTCTTTATAAACTCCTGTATCCACAGCAACCGGCTTGTGGAAATTCACGGGCAGATTACCCCACTGCCTCGCGACGAGCAGCCACGCGCCATTTTGCTTGATGACAGTCTCCGTGACACGCTGTTCGCTGATGATGTCGGCATCCGTAAACTGCTCGTGGATGGTGACTCGGTAATTCAGCACGGCCGTACTGCCGTAGACGTGGACGACGAAGTCACGCGGATTCACCCCGTAGTCGTATTCGCGAGGTAATTTCCAGTGGTCCATGACATGCGCCTTCACATTGGTGTCGATGATCCCGTCGTCGTCGCTGTAGATGCAGTCATCCGCGATGAAGCGGGACCAGGCCGCGAAATCATGCCTATCGCCAGCCTCTTTGCGCGCTTTTTTGGCATCGAGGACTTCCTGCTGGGCCGGCGAAAACTTCGGCTCGTCCTGCGCGCAGATCGTGCCTGCAAAGAGGCAGACTGTCACGAAAAAGCAAGGGATGGAACGCATGTGGTCCTCCACTGAAGCTGTATACGCACCAGGGTCGGCCCGAATTCTACCCGAAAGATACGGGAGTCGAAGCTAGTTTATGCCGAAGCCTTGCCCGGGCATCAAGCGCAGGATCACCCCGAGAGCAGTCAGTACGGCGATGAAGTAGATGATGGTTGCGCGGCTGGGATGAGCCGGGAAATCTCCCGCGAAAAATGCCCGGTAGGCGGCGCCGGCTGCCACTAAGAAGAAGACAGGTTGGCCGAGCACCAGCCACAGGGCCAGACAGGCGGTGAGCAAGATGATGCGTTCCATCTTGCTGAGTGCCAGTGCGGCCTGGCCGCCATCGAGCACCCACACCGG
>JBEKWZ010000663.1:0-3276 GCA_049512555.1 Candidatus Sulfotelmatobacter sp.
ACTGGGGCAAGATATTTATCAATGGCGACGAGGGTCAGGTAGGGCCCGAGAACATCCGCTCCGACTTTGAGAAGGATCGACGCAAGAGCAGTGCCGGTCTGCCATTTGTAGGGGCGAAGATAGGTGAGCAGCCGCTTCATCAGCCGGCTGTCATACGCTTTGCCTAATACTTCTTCTTCCTGGGCCATTGATCTCGAATCGGTCTTTAAAGGCGGCGGCTGAGCGCGCTCGCACGCCTTCAACAGGTTACCTCAAATAGATGGCCGCCGAAGCCGGCAGGATGGAAAAGCTTTGAGGTGGGATAATCACCAGAGTGGCTCTAGGAATCTACATTTCGGTGCCGTTCTGCAAGACGAAGTGCAGCTACTGCAATTTCGCGTCCGACGTGTTTTCGCGCGCCGTTTTTGAGCGCTATGTGGAGCGAGTGTGCGCCGACGTGGCGAGCGCTGCGAAGACCGCGCAGGAGATGGGTGGACAGTTCGAGCATGAGGTGGATACGATCTATCTCGGCGGCGGCACTCCCACCGTCCTCGAGACCGGACAACTGCAGCGGATCTTCGACGCGGTTCGATCGCAGTTTCAAGTGCATCCCGACGCCGAGGTCACGGTCGAGTGTGCGCCCGGCACGCTCGGTCAGGAAGCGCTGCAAGCACTGTTGCGCTGCGGCGTGAATCGCGTCAGCCTGGGCGTGCAGTCGTTCGTTGATGTTGAAGCCGCTGCGGTCGGGCGATTGCACAAGCGATCGACTGTGCTGGACGATATCGCCCGCCTGCGCGCGGCCGGGATTGCGAATCTCAACATCGACCTGATCGCCGGGCTTCCGCACCAGACCGCGCGAGCCTGGCAGCAGTCGCTTGATGAAACGCTTGCGACCGGAGCCCCGCACGTGAGCGTTTACATGCTCGAAGTGGACGAGGACTCGCGGCTGGGGCGCGAGGTGATGGCCGGAGGAAAGCGCTATCACGCCCATTTTGTGCCGGACGAAGAGGCCACCGCGGATTTCTATCTCGCGGCCTGCGAACAACTCGATTCCGCCGGCGTCGCGCAATATGAGATTTCCAATTTCGCGCGAGCGGGCGCGGAATCGCGCCACAATCTCAAATACTGGACCCGGCAGCCGTATCTGGGCTTCGGCGTGGATGCTCATTCCATGCTGGTGACGTCGACTGCGGAAGCTGCGGCGGTGCGGTTCGCCACCGTGGATGTCCTGGAAAAATACGTTGCGGGATCTCCCGTGCAGAGGACTCTCGTCTCGCACACGGCCGCCCTCGAAGAGTCGTTCTTTCTTGGTCTGCGACTGAATCGGGGCGTGTCGCTGGGAGACGTAGCTGCGACTTTCGGTCAGAAGGCTGTCGACGACCTTTCGACCGTCATCGCGCAACTGATTGCCGACGAACTGCTGCAGCGCGACGGCGATCTCATTCGCCTTACACTGCGCGGACGATTACTTTCCAACGAAGTCTTCCAGCGTTTCCTGGCCACATCCGTTGTTCCAATCTATGTTCCAACCCAGGCCTGACGACGAGCGTATAATTGCCATCGGATCTTCGGCGCTGGCTCCAGAAGAGCATCGCAGGCTGATTTCCAAACCATCCGGTCGGTTGGGTGGAACCGCGAAACACGCAGAATCGCCAGTGTTCATGCGCATCGCCCCATCCTTCCCCTTTCCCTTCCGGGGGTAACTTCTTCCCCTTCCAGCGCTATGTTCTAATCACAATTCGGGGCGATCAAAGTCAGACCCCTTATGCGGGACTGCTTCAAGGCGCAGTGCCCGAGTGGGTTGGAGGAACTTTGGATTTTCAATTAAATGAAGAGCAGTTGCATTTGAAAACAAACGTTCGCGAATTTGCCGAGCGCGAGATCAAGCCCAACGTCATGAAGTGGGATGAGGCCGGCGAATTCCCGCTCGCCACCATCAAAGAACTGGGCAAGCTCGGGATGCTGGGCATGATTTTTCCCGCCGAGTACGGCGGCGCGGGCATGGGCTACGTGGAGTACGTCACTGCGATCGAGGAACTCTCGCGCGTCGACGGTTCGGTCGGAATCATCGTGGCGGCGCACACATCCCTGTGTTCGAACCACATTTTTCTCGCCGGCAACGAGGCGCAGAAAAAGAAATACGTCAGCAAACTGGCCACCGGAGAATTCATCGGCGCGTGGGGATTGACCGAGCCTTCGTCGGGATCGGACGCGGGCAGCGCGCGCATGACCGCCACGCGCCGGGGAAACAACTGGGTGCTGAATGGAACGAAAACATTCTGCACCAACGGACACTACGCCGACGTGGTCGTAGTGCTGGCAGTGACCGATCGCGCGGCACACACGCATGGAATTTCCGCCTTCGTCGTGGAGAAAGACACGAAGGGATTTCGTCCCGGCAAGAAAGAAAACAAGCTTGGACTGCGGGCCAGCGACACGGCCGAATTGATCTTCGAAGATTGCGTGATCCCGGCGGAAAACTTGCTGGGCGGCGAGGGCCAGGGATTTCCCGACGCCATGCGCGTGCTCGATGGTGGCCGCATCTCGATTGCCGCGTTATCTCTCGGCATGGCCGAAGGCGCCTACGAAGCGGCCTTGAAGTATTCGAAACAGCGCAAGCAGTTTGGCAAGGCGATTAGCGACTTCCAGGCCATCCAGTGGAAACTGGCTGACATGGCCACCGAAATCGACGCCGCCATGCTGCTCACCATGCGCGCTGCCTCCCTGAAAGACGCGGGCATGAAGACCACGCAGGAATCTTCCATGGCGAAACTTTATGCTAGTGAAGTGGCTGTACGCTGCGCTAACGAGGGCGTGCAGATTCACGGCGGCTACGGCTTCATCAAGGACTATCCCGCCGAAAAGTTTTATCGCGACGTAAAACTCTGCACCATCGGCGAAGGCACCAGCGAGATTCAGCGGCTGGTGATTGCGCGGCAGTTGCTGAAGGACTAGCTCTTAGCTTTTGGCTCTTAGCCACGCCTGCCACACGAATAATCCCAAGTAGCTGCTCGCCAGTGCTGCGAACAAGCATGTGAGCAAGATGTGACCCACCACGAACTGCTTTCCCTTGGGCCAATCTTCGTGCGAAAAGTAGAACGCGTCGACCAGGATGCGCGCCGTCCAATAAGTTCCGATAAAAAAGGCTAATCCCATCGCTGCTCGATCGCCGCGCAGCAACTCCCTGTGCAGGCTGAGAGTGAGCGCGCCGAAGGCGATGATCGTCAGCACCGTGAAGCCGCCCTGCACCCACAGCAATTTTCGGTTGAAAGGCATGAGTTGTGCCAGGTCCTGCTT
>JBEKWZ010000664.1:0-3274 GCA_049512555.1 Candidatus Sulfotelmatobacter sp.
AGTCTCCGACAACGGAGCGGGCGTGGCGGCGCTGCTGGGAATTGCCGCGCTGTTGCGGGCGGTGCGCATCCGGCATGCGCTGCCGTTTGTGTTTATCGGCAATGTCGGCGAAGAGGGTGAAGGCGACCTGCGCGGCATGCGCCACATTTTTTCCACGCCGCGCTGGAAAGATTCAATTGCCTACAGCCTGGTGCTCGACGGTGCGGGCGCAGACACGATCGTCGCCGAAGCCCTGGGCAGCCGCCGTTTTGAAGTGATCGTGCGCGGGCCGGGTGGGCACTCGTGGAGCGATTTCGGCGCGCCCAATCCGATTGTGATTCTGGCCAAGGCAGTCGAAACCTTTTCCGCGACGCCGGTTCCCACTACGCCCAAATCAACCTTCAACATCGGAGTGATTCGTGGCGGGACTTCGGTGAACTCCATTCCCGAGTCGGCCAGCATGAAAGTGGACATTCGCTCGACGTCGATGACCGAGATGGAGCGCATGGAGCAGTCACTGCGCGCCGCGCTCAATCGCGCGGTCGAAGACGAAACCATGGCCGCCGAAATGCGATCTTCGGCCCAGAAGCGGCCGGCCGGCGTGAGTTGCGAGGTGGTAGTGATCGGCAACCGTCCCGCGGGCGAGTTGCCGGCGGGAGCTCGAATTTTGCAAGTAGTGCGCGCGGTCGATTCGCAACTGTCCAACGCCGCGCAGGTGCAGCGCGCGTCCACAGATGCGAATATTCCGTTGTCGATGGGGCGGGAGGCGATTGCCATCGGCGGCGGCGGTTCGGGCGGCGGGGCGCATACCTTGCAGGAGTGGTTCGATTCCAATGGACGCGAGTTGGGCCTGAAACGGATTTTGCTCACGATGCTGGCTCTGGCGGGGGTGGCGGAATGAAAACGAGTCCAAGTGCAGTCTGGGTGCGGCTGACGCGAGAACTACGCGGCTGGAACTTGTGGATCCTGCCGTGCGCGCTCTCAATGTTTTGTCTGCCGATCGCGGCGCAGACTTTTTCGAACGAACCAGCGCAAGATGCCAAGCCGCGCGCGGACATTATTTTCGAGCACGCGAATGTTTATACCGGCGTGCCTGACAACACGCCGTTCGGCTCGATTCTGCGCGAGGAAGCGATTGCCGTGCGCGGCGACCGCATCCAGGCCGTGGGCAAGACTTTTGAGATTCAGAAACTGAAAGGGCCGCAGACGGAGATCATCGACCTCGGCGGACATTTTGTGATGCCCGGGTTCAACGATGCGCACTTGCATCTTGACGATGCCGGCATGACCAAGCTGAGCGTCGATGTGACGGGCGTGAAGTCGCTCGACGAACTGCGCGCGCGAGTGGCGAAAAAAGTAGAAGAGTCGCAGGGCGCCGATTGGATCATAGGATCAGGCTGGGATGAAACGCTGTGGCCGGTGAAGGTGACGCCCACACGCTTTGATCTCGACGAAGTGTCGGCAGGGCATCCCGTATTTCTCGTACGCATCGACGGGCACATCGCGGTTGCGAATACGCGGGCGCTCCAGTTGGGCAGCATCACGCTGGCTAGCCGCGATCCTCAAGGCGGGCAGATTGATCGCAACGTAAATGGCGAGCCCACCGGGATTCTGCGGGAGACGGCGCAGGGAGCGATTCTGGAAGTGATTCCGAAGCCGACGCACCAGCGCCGCCGGCAGGCTCTGGAACTGGCCCTCGCCGATCTCGCCGAGCATGGCGTGACTTCCGCGCAGGATTATTCGCCGAACTGGGAAAATTTCGAGATCTACGAAGAGTTGGAAAAAGAAGGCAAGCTGACGGCGCGCATTTCGGAATGGCTGCCCTTTGACGACCCGATCGAAGAGTTGAGCCGCAAGCGCAACGCGCATCCGCAATCCGATCTGATGCTGCATACCGGCATGCTCAAGGGATTCATGGACGGTTCCCTGGGATCGCACACGGCAGCGATGTTGGAGCCCTACGCGGACGATCCCAAGAACTCTGGCTTGCCGCGCTACGATGCGCAGAAGCTGAATGACATGACGAAGGAGCGCGTGCTGGCGGGCTACCAGATTGGCTTTCACGCCATCGGCGACAAAGGCATACAGATGGCGCTCGATGCTTTTGCCTTGGCCGAGAAGGCCGCGCGCGAAGACCACGTGAAGGCGCCCGACGGGGGCGACGAGTTCCGCTTGCGCATTGAACACGCGCAAGTGACTACGCCGGCCCAGATCGCCCAGTTCAAAACTTTGAAGGTCACTGCCTCCATGCAGCCCAGCCATCTGCTCAACGACATTCGCTGGGCGCAGGACCGGCTGGGGCCGAAGCGGGCGGCGACTTCCTACGCCTGGCTGGCCTTTCTGAATAAAAGTGTGACCTTGGCTTTTGGAACGGATTATCCCGTTGAGCCGGTCACTCCGTTCCGCGGGCTCTACGCGGCGGTCACGCGCAAGAGCGAGGACGGCAAGCTGGAATATTTCCCCGAGCAACGGCTGACCATGGATCAGGCAATCGCAGCCTATACGACCGGCTCGGCCTTCGCCGAGTTTGAAGAAAAAGAAAAAGGCAAGCTGGTGCCGGGCATGTTGGCGGATTTTATCGTGCTCGACCGCGACCCCACCGCCGCCTCACCGGAGAAGTTGCTGGCCACAAAAGTGTTGCGTACCGTGGTGGGAGGCAAGACGGTCTACGAGGCCAAGTAGCACGGCCGCTGCGTTGCGGGGCTTCGATTCCTTGCTAAACGATTTGCTGCCAGTCCTTTATTCCCATTAACATTAAACACTTCTACGGATTCGCGCGTCTAACCTGAGAGCACGCAGCGAATGAATTCACGGGTCTCGGGATGCGTCCTGCCGCACTGCGTAAACGGGTATACTATAAGGGGTTTGTGAGTTTCGGAGGGAAGTAGACATATGGATTCGGGCGCAATGTGGCAGCGTATGAAGGCTCACCGCTGGGCCTACACGCTGAGTATTCTGGCAACCCTGTCGGTCGGCATTCTGATTGGGACGGTCATTTCCTACGGAGTCAAAGGCAAAGAAGGGCAGCAGAAGAGCGACGCGACACCGCTCTCGATGCCCGCGCCGCAGCAACTGTCGAACACGTTTTCGCAGATTGCGAAGCAGTTGGAGCCGAGCGTGGTCAACATCAACACCGAATCGACCATCAAGAACGTCCACCGGCGCCGGGGCGGCCAGGGTGACGACGAACAAGACGGCGAAGACGGCGGGATGGACGACTTCTTTAAACATTTCTTCGGTGGACCTGGCGGCCAAGGCGGTCCCGGAGGCCAGGGCGATAACTCCATCCGAGAGC
>JBEKWZ010000665.1:0-3273 GCA_049512555.1 Candidatus Sulfotelmatobacter sp.
GGACCAAGAACAGCTAACCCTGACCCTGTCTCACCGAGAATTGACCGTGTGCCCTCCACGGCATACGATGAACAGTTACTCACCCATGGCCCAGCCAGTCTTTTATGATCCGCAACGCGCCCGGTGGAGACGCCTACGGCGCCTGTTTGACGTTTCTGCCGTTTTGGTGTCGGCACTGATTATTTTCTTCGTCTTCACGGCCCTGCGTGACGAACCGCTGCCCGAGTTGTTGTTCTCGCCACAGAAGCGCGCCTTCAAAGCCCTGAAAGAAAGCGAAAAGGAGAAAGCCCGCGACCGCCAAAAGAAACTTGCGGCTCGCTCGCATCGCAAGTCAAAACTGGCGGCCTCGCAGGTCAAGCTGAATCAGGAAGAAGGAATTCGCGCGGCCTTCTATGTTCCCTGGGATGCGGCCAGTTTTTCTTCGCTGCGCGCGTTCGCCCATCAGGTCGACATTCTCTATCCCGACTGGCTGCATGTGATCACCGCGGATGGACGGCTGCAGGGCGTCGACGATCAGACTAACAAACTCTTCGATGTCGTCCAGAGCAACGCGCAGGGCGACACGGTTCTTCCCGTCGATGACCTTGTGATGCCGTTCCTGAAGACGGAAGATCCCGCCATGGAAGTCTTCCCCATGGTGAACAATTCCGACGGTGCAAACTGGGTGGGAGATATTGTCGGGTTCCTGAACAATCCGGACGCGCACACGCTTTTCCGCAAGCAGGCCGTGCAATTTCTCTCGTCCGGCCACTATCGCGGCCTGATGATCGACTTCGAGGCCTTCCCTCCCAGCGGCCAGGCCGGCTACGTTGCCCTGTTGCAGGAATTATCCGGCGACCTGCACGCGCGCGGCTTCAAGCTCTACGTCGCAGTGCCGCCGCACAGCAATGAATACAACTATCCCGCGATCGCGGCGGCCGCTGACGGCGTTGTGCTCATGAATTATGACGAGCACTACCCTGGCGCCGAATCCGGCCCCGTGGCGTCGCAGGATTGGTTCGTACAGAACCTGACCTTTGCCGAAAAAGTTATCCCCAAAGAAAAAATCATCTGCGCCATTGCCAATTATGGCTATGACTGGGTGCTGAAACCGAAGAAAGGGCAACTTCCCGCCGACGAGCATGACCAGAGCGTGAGTGTTCAGGATGCGTGGCTGGCCGCGCGCGATTCCGAAGAGGACGTCAACTTCGATGATGACGCCATGAACCCTCACTTCAGTTATCTCGATGAAAAAAGCTTTCGCCACGACATCTGGTTTCTCGATGGGGTGACGGCGCTCAATCACATGCGCTCGGCGCAGAATCTCGGCATCCAGACTTTTGCGCTGTGGCGCCTGGGAAGCGAGGACCGTTCGTTATGGCGAGTTTGGGACGTGCCGGGCGATGCTGGCGCCACCGATAGACTGAAAGATGTGCCGCCCGGAGCCGAAGTGGACATGGAAGGCCAGGGAGAAATCCTCCGCATCGAAGACAAGCCCGCTCATGGCACTCGCGATCTGACCATCGACGCTAACAGCAAGCTGATTACCGACGAGGTCTTCCAGAACCTGCCCGAACCATACCGCGTCGCGCGTTATGGTTATAGCCCAAACAAAGTCGCGCTAACGTTTGACGACGGCCTCGACCCGGAGTGGACTCCGAAGATTCTCGATGTGCTCAAGGAAAAAAATGCGACTGCCACGTTTTTTCTGATCGGCATTCAGACCGACAAGTTTTCCGGTATCGCGAAACGGATTTACCGCGAAGGCAACACCATCGGGAATCATACTTTTACGCATCCCGACGTCACCAACATGTCGGCGCCGCTCTTCAAAGCGGAATTGAATCTGACCGAGCGCTTGTTCGCCAGCCTGGTAGGGGTGCGCGCGACGCTGATGCGGCCGCCTTACGCGATTGATGAAGAGCCCGACACGGCCGACCAGGTACGCCCGCTCGAGATTCCGCAGGAGATGGGCTACATCACCGTCGGCAATCGCATCGATCCCAACGACTGGAGCGAAAATCCGCGCCACTCGGCTGAGCAGATCACCTCGTATGTGCTGGCGCATCTGCCGCCGTGCCGCCCGGATGATCTGCGTTGCGGCAACATCGTGCTGCTGCACGATGGCGGCGGAGATCGAGCCGAAACCGTGCGCGCCCTGCCCATGATCATCGACGGCATTCGCGCCCGAGGGTACGAGATCGCGCCGGTTTACGAACTACTGGGCAAGACCCGTGCCGATGTAATGGCTCCGCTGCCCGCCGGAGAGCTATGGGCCGCGCGGCTCGACCGCTTCGGATTTTGGCTGTTCGATGCCAGCATCGTTTTCATTACCTGGATATTCCTGATCGGCGACCTGCTCATGACGGGACGGCTTCTGTTTATTGGAGCGGCGGCGGTTTACGATCGCGTGCGTGAAAAGATTCTCGGTAAGCCCGCCGAAGTCGCCTCCTACAAGCCGAAAGTTGCGGTGCTGATTCCCGCTTACAACGAAGAGAAAGTCATTGAGCGCACCGTGCGGGCCGCGCTCAATTCGAATTATCCGAATCTGCGCGTCATTGTCATTGACGACGGTTCCAAGGACCGCACGCTCGAGGTGGCTCGCAGGGCCTTCGCAGCGGAAGCTGCTGCGGGAAAGGTACTCATCCTCGGCAAGCCGAACTCGGGGAAGGCCGAAGCCCTCAACTACGGCATTGAACACATTGACGATGCTGAATTATTTGTCGGCATCGACGCCGACACCATCATCGCGCCCGACGCCATCGCGCGCCTGGTGCCGCATTTCATCAATCCCAAAGTCGGCGCCATTGCGGGCAACGCCAAAGTTGGCAACCGCGTCAATCTCTGGACGCGCTGGCAGGCCCTGGAATACATCACCAGCCAGAACTTCGAGCGCCGCGCCCTCGACGTGCTGGGCGCCGTGAGTGTCGTGCCAGGAGCAATCGGAGCGTGGCGCGTTTCCGCCGTACGCGAGGCCGGCGGCTACCACATTGACACCGTCGCCGAAGACGCCGATCTCACCATGGCCCTGCTGCGCCGCGGATATCGCGTCGAGTACGAGGACATGGCGCTCGCCTACACCGAAGCTCCCACCAATGCGAATGCCTTGATGCGCCAGCGTTTCCGCTGGTCGTTCGGCATTCTGCAGGCAGTCTTCAAACATCGAGGAGTCGTGGCTCGTAAGGGCGCGCTGGGATGGGTGGCGCTGCCCAACATTTTCATCTTCCAGATTCTGCTGCCGCTGGTGTCGCCGCTGATCGACATCATGTTCGTGGTCGGCACGATCTGGTATTA